>SKXG01000381.1 GCA_007128525.1 Pseudomonadales bacterium
CGCTGTGGCACTTCCGCTACCCGCTTGCCGACGACGCAAGAACCGCTGACGGTAAAGACCACCTGGTTGTTGCCACAACACGGCCGGAAACCATGCTCGGCGACACCGCCGTAGCTGTACATCCGGATGATCCGCGCTTTCAAAGCCTGGTCGGCCAGGCCGTCGATCTGCCGTTGACCGGCCGCCGTATTCCGATCATTGCCGACAGCTATGTCGACCCGGAATTCGGCAGCGGCTGCGTGAAAATCACACCTGCGCATGACTTCAACGACCACGACATCGGCCAGCGCCACGAACTGCCGCTGATCAACATCTTTAACGCCGATGCCAGCACCAATGACAACGTACCCGAGGCCTATCGCGGCCTGGACCGTTACGAGGCGCGCAAGCGCGTGGTCGCCGACCTGGATGCCCTTGGTCTGCTTGATCACATCGACGACCACAAGCTGATGGTGCCCTATGGCGACCGCTCCAACGCCGTCATCGAACCCTGGCTGACCGATCAGTGGTTTGTGGCCATCGAAGCGCTGGCGCAGCCGGCCATCGAAGCGGTACAGGACGGCCGCATACAGTTCGTGCCCAAGCAGTACGAAAATCTGTACTTCGCCTGGATGCGCGACATTCGCGACTGGTGCATCAGCCGCCAGCTCTGGTGGGGCCATCGCATTCCGGCCTGGTATGACGAGGCCGGCAACATCTACGTCGGCCGCAGTGAAGCGGAAGTCCGCGAGAAACACGGGCTAGGCGCCGACCTGCCGTTGACGCAGGATCCGGATGTGCTGGAAACCTGGTTCTCATCGGCGCTGTGGAGTTTTGGCACGCTCGGCTGGCCGGAGCAGACTCCGGAGCTTGAGGCCTATCACCCGACAGATGTCCTGGTCACCGGCCACGACATTATCTTCTTCTGGGTTGCCCGAATGATCATGATGGCACTGCGCTTTACCGGCGAAGTGCCCTTCCGCCAGGTCTACATTCATGGCCTGGTGCGCGATGCCGACGGCAATAAGATGTCGAAATCACGCGGCAACGGCCTGGACCCACTCGACCTGATCGAAGGCATAGACCTGGAGTCGCTGGTCGCCAAGCGCACCGACAGCCTGATGCAGCCGCAGATGGCGAAGAAGATCGAGAAAGCCACGCGCAAGGATTTCCCCGACGGCATTCCGTCTTATGGTACTGATGCGCTGCGCTTTACCTTTTGTGCGCTGGCATCGACCGGCCGCGACGTCCGCTTTGATCTGAACCGGATCGACGGCTACCGCCACTTCTGCAACAAGCTGTGGAATGCGGCCAAGTTCGTATTCACCAATACCGAGGACGCCGACCTGAATGGCGACCTGGAACTGTCGCTGGCCGATCGCTGGATCCGCTCCCGTGCACGCCAGTTAATTGCCGACACGCAGCGCGCGCTGGAGACCTATCGCTTCGACCTGTACGCCAACCTGGTATACGACTTTATCTGGCACGAGTACTGCGACTGGTATCTGGAGATCAGCAAACCGCTGCTGTGGGATGAGTCGGCCAGCCCGGCCCGGCAGCGCGGCACCCGCCACACACTGCTCGGCATGCTGGAGCTGCTGCTGCGTTTGTCGCACCCAATCATTCCGTTCATCACCGAAACGCTGTGGCGCGAGACGGCGCCCCGGCTCAGCCTGGATCAGGGCGAGCAACGCACCATCATGCTGCAGGCGTTCCCGGAGCCGGAAGACCTGCCGCAGGACGACGCTGCCGAGGCTGCCATCGAGTGGCTCAAGGTGCTGATCACGAGCGTGCGCAACATCCGCGGCGAGATGAACATCAAGCCGGGCCAGACTGTCGACCTGCTGCTGCAGGACGGAGACGACCGCGACCGCGAACTGCTGGACATCAATCGTGTGCTGTTGCAGCGGCTGGCCAAGATCGATGCCATCGACTGGCTGGCCAGCGATGCGGAGCCGCCTGCAGCGGCCATGCAGCTCGCCGGCAAACTCAAGGTCCTGGTGCCGTTGGCCGGACTGATCGATGTTACGGCTGAGCGGGGACGCCTGCAGAAAGAAATCGAGAAAAAGCAGCAGGAACTCAAGCGGCTTGAAGGCAAGCTCTCGAATGAGAACTTTGTCGGCAAGGCGCCGCCTGACGTGGTTGCCAAGGAACAAGCCAAGGCCGATGCCGCCAAAGAGGCCATCGCGGCGCTACAGGCACAGCTTGATCAGCTCGCCCGGGTTGGCTAGCCGGATCAGCGCAGGAAGCTGTCGCGGACACCGGCCTCTTCGAGCGTTGCCTTCAGCGCTTCATGGTCCAACCGACGGATCTGCTGGATGCGACAGTTCTGCCCGTCCAATCTGACCCGGTCATGCCGGGTCAGACTGTTCGGTGTACTCTGAATCAACTCCATCCGCAGCGCGGCACCACCCCGCAGACGATCGGAACAAAACGGATCGATCGTCAGTAGAAAATACTCGCCACGTGCCGATCTTACGGCTATGTGGTCATGGCCGATCGGTGTCCAGCTCCTGACGCGGGAAAACACGGTCTCGTCGATGGATCCGGTTACATGCTGCTGATAGGCGTCGACCCGTTGCTGCCGCTCGCTGGAACGATCCGTCGCCGCACAACCCACCAACAGCAGGGCCAAAGTCACCATTACGCCTGATCTGATGCTCACCATGTCGACTCTCCTTCCTCGATGGTGAATTAGACAACACAATCGGCGCGGCATCACCACCATGAGTTCCCGCGCCGGCGCCTGTAGAATAGCGGCTTTGTGTGCCGAAATTTGGAGGATGTGAATGCGCGTGCTGTTCGTTTCCCTAGCGCTGACAGCCCTGGCCGCCTGTGGCCAGCCACCCGCGACCAGCCCGCAGGACAATGGCGGCGAGGCCAGAACCGAGGCAGCAGGCCAAACGGCCCAAGACGCCATGGTCGCCGCCGCCAACCCTTATGCCGTGGAGGCCGGACTGGAGATCCTGCGCCGCGGTGGCAACGCCATCGATGCCGCGATCGCCAGCCATGCCGTGCTCGGCCTGGTTGAGCCGCAGAGTTCCGGGCTTGGTGGCGGTGGCTTCATGCTGGTTTACAGCGCAGCAAACGGCACCACGAAAGCGCTCGATGGCCGTGAAACGGCACCGGCCAGCGCCCGACCGGACATGTTCCTGGACGAAGACGGCAAGGAACTGGGCTTTATCGACCGTGTGCAGAGCGGTCACTCGATCGGTGTTCCGGGAACGGTCGCGCTCTACCAGTCCGCCCACGAACGCTATGGTGCACTGCCCTGGGCGGAATTGTTTGAGCCGGCGATTCGGTTGGCCGAAGACGGTTTCACCGTCTCGCAACGGCTGCACGAGTCACTGGTCCGGATCAGCGGCTTTACGCGCATAGACGAAAACCCCAGCACCGCCGACTACTTCTTCCCGGACGGCGAAGTGCTGCAGCCCGGTGCTGTCCGGGACAACCCGGCGTATGCCGAGACCCTGCGCCTGATTGCCAAGCAGGGCGTGGCCGGTTTCTATCAGGGCACAGTTGCCGAGCGGATCATCGCCGGCGCCGCTGAATCGCCACGCCCGGCAACGCTGACCCAGACCGACTTCGACGACTACCAGGTGGTGGTCAGAGAACCGGTGTGCGGCCCGTATCGCAACTACCGGGTCTGCTCAATGCCGCCACCATCATCCGGCTCAGCCGTTGTTCAGACGCTGGGCATCCTGGAGGTCCTGGCGCCGGACGGCCTCAATGACGATACCGACGGCTGGGCCGCGCTGATCGATGCCATGCGCCTGGCCTATGCCGACCGCGATCACTATGTTGCAGATGCCGATTTCGTGCCGGTGCCCATCGACGCTTTGCTCAACCGGGATTACATCAAACACCGCGCCGGGCAGCGGGCCGAACCGGGCAGCGCAGCCGAACCTGGTGATCCGGGGGCATTTCTGGGTGAGGACCCCATGCTGCCGATGTGGGCGGCCGACGGCGCTATGGTGCCGCATGGCACCACGCACCTGTCTATCGTCGACGGTGATGGCAACGCGGTGTCCTTTACGGCTTCGGTGGAATTCGCCTTCGGTTCACAGCGCATGGCTTCGGGTTTTATATTGAACAATGAGCTGACGGACTTCGCCGCCACACCGGAAATCGACGGTCGGCCAGTTGCCAATGCCGTGGAACCCGGAAAACGGCCACGCTCATCCATGACGCCAACCCTGGTGTTCGATGCCGATGATCAGTTTTACATGGCTACCGGCTCGCCGGGCGGGAACTCGATCATCGCCTATACCCTGAAGTCGCTCGTTGGTGTGCTGGACTTCGGCCTGGATGCACAGTCCGCGATCGAGCTGCCCAACATCATTGCCCGGGGGCAAAGCGTGCAGCTCGAAAGTGAGCGGGCAGCCAGTGAACTGATCGACAGCCTGCGCGAGCGCGGCTACCCGATTGAAGCACGCGGCGGCGAGAACTCCGGCCTGCACACCATCATCCGGACGCCCGCAGGTCTGGATGGCGGCGCCGACCCGCGCCGGGAAGGCCAGGCCCGAACAATGGGTCCGGCATATCAGCCATAACCACAGGAGACCAGCATGCGCGAACCATCACCGGTAACCGGCGTCGACTTCCGCTTCGTGCAGAGCAACGGCATTCGAATGCGCGTTGCCGTGGCGGGCGATCAGGGGCCGTTGATCCTGCTGGCGCATGGCTGGCCAGAGTCCTGGTATTCCTGGCGGCACCAGATTCCGTTTCTCGCGGCCGAAGGCTATCGCGTTGTGGCACCGGACATGCGTGGCTATGGCGGCACCGACGCGCCACCCGAGGTCGCCGATTACGACATCGAACAGCTCACGGCCGACATGGTGGGTCTGGTCGACGCCTTTGGCGAGAAACAGGCCATCATCATGGGCCATGACTGGGGTGCTGTAGTAGCCTGGCATTGTCTGCTGCTGCACCCGGAGCGGTTCTCCGCGATGGTGGCGATGAGCGTACCCTACGGTGGCAAACCGCAGCAGTCGCCGGTTGAGTTCTGGCAACAGCGTTACGGCGACAACTTCTTTTACATGCTCTATCACCAGGAGCCCGGCGTCGCCGAAGCAGAATATGATGCCGACCCTCGGGGGCTGCTGAGCCGACTGTATGTCTCACCGGATACGCCCCGCGAACCGCCGCAGATCACCGACCCGAAACGCGCGGCCGGCGGCTGGATCCCACGTATGGGCGCCCCCAAAGCCCTGCCCGATTGGCTGACCGAAGAAGACCTCGACTATATCGTCGGGCAGTTCGAGCAGGCGGGCTTTCGTGGTGGCGTCAATTACTACCGCAACTTTCACCGCAACTGGGAAATCACTCCCCAACTGGACGGTGCACAGATTGATGCGCCGGTGCTGTTCCTCGCGGGCGAACAGGACAATGTATTGGGCGGTGCAAAGCGCGACCAACTGACCAGCAGCCTGCGCCGCACAGCCACGAATTTGCGTGATGTAATCCTGTATCCGGATACGGGTCACTGGGTGCAGCAGGAACGTCCGGACGCAGTTAATGCGGCACTGCGCCAGTTTCTCAACAGTCTAAGCGAGTAAACGCCATGCCTGCCGGCTACGTTCAGTCACTGACCCGATACCCGGTCAAATCCATGCAGGGCGAACCCCTGGACGCTGTCAGCCTTGATGCCAATGGCCTGACCGGAGATCGCCGCCTGGCGCTGATTGACACGCAGACGAACAAGGTCGTCAGTGCCAAGCAACCCCAGCACTATCGTGCGCTGCTCGACTGCAGCGCACGCACCGTTGATGGCAGGCTTCGTATTGAGCTTCCGGATATGAGCGTGCTGGACCCTGATCAGGCGCTGGCGCCACTGAGCGAACTGCTCGGGCGTCCGCTACATTGGCAGCCGGCGCAGCCCGGCGCACTCGGCAGCTATGCGTCGACCTGGCCAAGGCTCGCCGGACTGACCATGAGCGGTGACCATGACCTGAACATGGCAATGGCCACCAAAGCGGTCAGCTTTGTTGACATGGCCGCCGTCCACCTGATGACGCGCAGCACGCTGACGCAACTGGAGACCTTCAGCCCGCAATCACAGTTTGACCCCCGACGTTTTCGGCCCAACATTATGGTTGACAGTGACGATGGTGGTTTTGCCGAGGAGCAGTGGATCGGTCGGAAGTTGCAGGTGGGCGAGTGCGTGCTGCAGGTCAGCATGCGAACGCCGCGCTGCGTCATGACCACGGTGGCGCAGCCCGGCCTTGCCAACGATATTGGCGTGCTGCGCGCCGCCGCCAACAACATCCACGAACTCGGCCAAGGCAACCGGTTTGCCTGCGCCGGTGTTTATGCGGAAGTGATCAGGCCCGGCGTTGTGCGGATCGGCGATGCGCTCGCCTTGCTGCCCGACGACTGACCAGCCGCGTTCAACGCAGCCAGAAGAACGACAACAGCAGATAGGCGATGTAACCGAGCAGCAGCAACCCGCCTTCCAACCGACTCAGCCGCCGTCCGGTGTACAGGAACAACAACACAACCAGGGCAGCGCCCAGCATGACCCACTGATCGAAAAGAAAAATGCGTGGACTCAGCGGCAGTGGCTGCAAAAACGCAGAGACGCCGAGAATACCCAGCACGTTGAAGATATTGCTGCCCAGCACGTTGCCCACCACCACGTCGGCATAGCGCCGCAGCGCCGCCATCACCGACACCGCCAGCTCCGGCAGTGACGTACCAACAGCGACCAGCGTCAGCCCGATCAGCGCTTCAGAAACGCCAAACTGTTGTGCCAGGGCAACAGCGCCAGCCAGCAGCAAGCGCGAACCAAGAATGAGCATGACAATACCCAGAACCAGCGCCGGGCCAATGATCCACCAGCTGCGTGGCACACCGGAGACCGCATTGGCTTCGGCGCGGTGCAACTCACTTGCCGGTGACGCTCGGTACTGTTCGCTCCAGTAGGCCCACAGCAGGTAGCCGAAAAAGGCCGTCAGCAACACGACCGCATCCCAACGGCCCAGATCGCTGCCGAGGGCAAGCAACAGAAACAACACGACCCCTGCCACGCCTACGGTGGCGTCGCGCCGCAATACCAGCGGCTTGACCGCCAGCGGTGAGATCAATGCACACAGGCCCAGTATCAGCAACACATTGCTGATGTTGCTGCCGATGACATTACCGAGCGCGATGTCAGGTTGCTGATTCAGCGCCGCGTCGACCGATACCGCCAGCTCCGGCGCAGACGTGCCAAAACCCACGATGATCAGGCCGCTGAGCAAGGGCGAGATTTTCAAGCGTCTGCCGGCGGCCAATGCGCCACGGATGGTGATGTCGCCACCAACAGTCAGCAGCACCAACCCGGCCAGAATCAGCAACAGCATCGCCATGAGATCGACTAGGCCATGCCATGGCCGGCTGCCCGACCGCTCACGCTTTCAGGCTCCGGTGCATTTGTATTGTGCGCAGCAACTGTTCGCGGTTGATCCAGCCGACAACCTGCTCACCGGCCATTACCGGGATCTGGTTCAGGTCCTGCTCGGTCATCAGCTGCAAAACCTCCTGTGCCGGCGTCTCAGGCGTCACCACCGTAAGCGCACCGCGGCGCGTCATGATCTCGGTCACCGGCGTATCCGGCCAACGTTCACGCGCCACCTTGCCGACATCACTGAGCGTCACCAGCCCATGCACTTGATCCGCCCGGCCCACGACGAAAGCCCGGTAGCCGCCACGCAACACAGCGTCATCAATCCAGGTTGCCACCGAGGTGTCGGGCCCGACCATGGGCACGTTCCGATCGGCCAGATCGCCTGCCCGGACATCGGCCAGTTGCTCGCGCATATCGAACATGCGGCCCTGGGCTTCCGCCATAGTGATCAAAAACCAGCCGATCAGCAGAAGCCAGACGCCGCCGATCAGGTTGCCGATCACCAGCATGTTCCAGAAGGCGACGGCAAACAGCAGATAGGCCACGATCCGGCCGCCGCGCACAGCGGCGTTAATGCCTTTGCGGGCATCGCCGGTTACCTTCCAGACGATCGCCCGAAAGACGCGGCCACCATCGAGCGGAAAGCCCGGAATCATGTTGAAAATGGCCACGATCAGGTTGATCAACGCCAGCCAGCCCAGCCCCACGGTAATCGGCTGGTAGAGTCCTGCGGTGAGCAGCGCCAGAATGCCGAACAGTAGCGCCAGTGCCAGACTGACCAACGGGCCGGCTATGGCGATCCAGAATTCATCATTGGGGTTGTCGCTGTCCCGGCTCATCTGCGCCATGCCGCCAAAGATGAACAGGGTGATGGCCTGCACCGGGATACCCCGCTTGATCGCCACCAGGCTGTGGCCAAGTTCATGAGCAACGATGGAGGCAAAAAATAGCAGCGCCGTAATGGTCGCGGTGGTGATGGCCATGGTCAGAGACCAGTTGGGATATTGCTGATACAGCCCGGCACTCATGGTGACCAGCAGCAACGCCAGGATGATGACCCAGCTGATGTGGATCTCCATCCGTATGCCGCGGAAGTGCCCCAGCACCAGTACCGTCTTGAACATCAATCCTCCTGAATCGACCTCTGCCAAACCCCTATCAACGCCGCCAGGCTGTTCTGAGCCAACCGGATAAACTCCGCGTCGCGCTCCGGCGCGCCGTGGCGCATCCACCCCAGCACGCTCTCGACGCTCCAGTCCACCCAGGTCTCGGCAGCCCAGTTCAGAATCATCGGGTCGCTGACCTGCTGTGCCAGCCGGCGCCGCGCTGCCGCAACGGCCAGTGTACGGTGCCCGGCCACATAATCGGCAAATTGCGCCTCGCGCGTGGCGTGCACCCACAGCAGCACGAAGCCATCCGGTTCCTCACGGGCAACCTGCAGTAACGACCGCACGCCGGCCGGCCGGCGACCGGCTGCAACTTCCTCATCGAACACCGCAATCAGCCTTTCCGACACCGCCTCCAGCACAGCGCGATACAGCGCCTCCTTGGACGCGAAATTGCGGTAAACAATCAGCTTGGTAATGCCGGAAGCCGCCGCCACATCCTCCATAGAAGTGCCGGCAAAACCGGACCGGGCAAAGGCCACGGCCGCACCATGGATGATGGCAGCGCGCCGCTCGTCCCGCGGCAGCAGGCGGCGTTTCAGCGCACCCGCGGGAACCTCATCTTCAGCCACTTTCTGTCCCCTGTCTTGGCTGGCCTCTGTCTTTCCTGGCTCAGTCTTGTCTGGTGTAAACTTTCGAGTATACACTCTGGCCACCACACTGCCGGAGCGGATCCGGCACCGGACGCCACGAGGATACCGCATGACTGCTTCAGAACACGCCATCACCGTCGACAAGGAAGCGCTGAAGCGCAAGTACATGGCCGAGCGCCTCAAGCGCCTGCGGCCCGACGGCCCCAATCAGTACATCCGCCTGCGCGACCAGCTGTCGTATTACCTGGAAGATCCTTACACGCCGCGGGTCGAGCGCGAACCCAAGACCGACCACGTGACCTTCACGTTCATCGGCGGCGGCTTCGCCGGGCTGGTGACGGGGGCGCGCGTCAAAGAGGCCGGCATCGACTCGGTGCGCATTCTGGACAAGGGTGGCGACTTTGGGGGCACCTGGTACTGGAACCGCTACCCGGGCGCCCAGTGCGACACCGCCTCCTACATTTATATGCCGCTGCTTGAAGAGACCGGCCACATGCCGACTGAAAAGTACGCGCATGCGCCGGAAATCCTTGAGCACTGCCAGCGTATCGGCAAACAGTTCGGCCTGTACGAACACGCCCTGTTCCACACAGAGGTTAAGCACGTCGAGTGGCTCGAAGACCGCCAGTGCTGGCGTGTGCACACCGATCGCGGTGATGCCTTCACCACGCAGTATCTGGGCATGGGTACCGGGCCATTGCACGTACCCAAACTGCCGGGCATTCCCGGCATCGAAACGTTCAAGGGGCACTCATTTCACACGAGTCGCTGGGACTACAACTACACCGGCGGTGATCCTGCCGGGGCACCAATGACGAACCTGGCCGACAAGCGCGTCGGCATCATCGGCACCGGCGCGACTTCGGTGCAGTGTGTGCCCTATCTGGCTCGCGACTGCCAGCGCTTGTACGTGTTCCAGCGCACCCCGTCGTCGGTCGACGTGCGCAACAACCATCCGACCGACCCGGAATGGTTCAAGGAAATCGCCACGCCCGGCTGGCAGGACCGCTGGCTGGAGAACTTCACCGCCAACCAAACCGGCAACATCACCGAAGTCGATCTGGTGATGGACGGCTGGACGGACCTGTCACGCCGCATTCGCAGCCAAATCAACAAGCTGCCACCCGAGGACCGTACCCCGGAGAAAATGCTGGCTGCGGCCGAAGATGCCGACTTTGCAAAGATGGAGGAGATCCGCCGGCGCGTCGACAGCATCGTCGAAGACGAAGACACCGCGCAGAAGCTCAAGGCCTGGTACCGCCAGCTGTGCAAACGCCCGTGCTTTCACGATGAATATCTGGACGCCTACAACGAGCCGTCAACCGTCCTGGTTGATACCGACGGCAAAGGCGTTGAGCGCATCACCGAGAACGCCGTAGTCGTTGATGGTGTGGAATATGAGGTGGACTGCATCATCTACGCCTCCGGTTTCGAGACCGGCACCCCGTTCACGGACCGCGCCGGCTACGACGTGGTCGGGCGCAACGGTGTGCAGCTGTCAGACTACTGGGCCAATGGCATGCGCACCAAGCACGGCGTGCACATACACGGTTTCCCGAACCTGTTCATGGTGCAGCCGACGCAAGGCGCCAACCTGATCTCCAACATTCCGCACAACCTGACCGAAGCGGGCAAGACGATCGGCATGATCATGCGTCATGCACAGGAGACCGGCGCGCAGGAAGTCGAAGTCACGAAGGAGGCGGAAGACGCCTGGCTGGAACTGCTCAAGACAGGCGCCGGGCGCCGCATGATCGGCGCGTCGCCGGACTGCGTACCGGGCTATTACAATAATGAAGGCCACCCACCCGGACCACACGCATGGCTCAGCATTGGATATCCGGACGGCGCTATGGCCTACTTTCGTTATCTGAAGCAGTGGCGAGAGCGCGGTGACTTCGAAGGACTGGAATTCCGCTGAGCAACCAACGGCTATTCTCACGAAAGTGCCCGCATTGACCTGGCTGTCCCGGTGCGCTGCCGCGCTCATTGTGCTGGCGGCGGCCGGGGGTTGCGCCATACCACATATCGAACCCTCTGGTCTGGCGGAGATTGATCGCAGCCAGTTGCCCGAGCCGGACGCGGTGATCGACATTGCCGGTCTCGGCCCCTGTTCAGACACCGAAGATCGCAGCGTCGCCATCAACCGGCATGAGCCGGTCACCATCATCGTCCACGGCTGCTATGGCTCAGCTGGCCGGTTGCGCAGCCTGTCTCAAGTGTTTGCGTTCCACGGTCAGCAAAGCCTGTGCTTCAGCTATAACGATCGCGCCAGCCTGGAGCAGAGTTCTGCCGAGCTGATCCATGCCCTGAGCGAACTCAATCAGTTCATGGACCCGAATACCGACATCCGCGTTCTGGGCCACAGCCAGGGCGGCCTCGTGGCAAGACGGGCACTGGTAGAGAATCGACCCGATCAACTCCGGCTGGATGCGCCACCGAAAGAACTGATCACCGTTGCCTCGCCATTCGCCGGTATCCCGGCTGCGAGCACCTGCGGATCAATTCCAGTGCATGTCCTTTCGCTCGGCGCGACCGTGGCCGTGTGCCGCTACATCAGTGGCCGCAAATGGTGGGAGATCACCGCCGCTTCGGACTTTATTCAACAGCCCGGCAGCCCGCTGCCTGGCATAGAGCGGCATCTGAAAATCATTACCGATGAACGGGACAGCTGCCGGATTCGCAACAATGACGGGCGCTGTGTCAGCCGCGACGGCGTGTTCGGAATCGCAGAACAATATCACCCGCCGGTGGACCGGTATCCAATCGTCAGCAATATTGAAGTGCGCGCCGGCCATGTCGAAATCGTCGGTGATGCTGACGCACCACCGATAAAGCTGATCGCCATACTGCAGGACCAGGGGGTCATGAACCCGACTGAGCCTGAACGACGCGCGGCCCTGCAGGCACTGCTCGCCGAGCTTTACTGAGCCAGCGCGGCATCGCCGAACCCTAGGTGGTTCAGCCAGCGTAGAGCGTCCAGGCCATACCCAGCAGCGACATGCAGCCCAACAGACTGAAAATGCCGAGGCGAAGACGGAACACCAGAAACATCGCAATCGCCACCAGCGCAGCCATGGCCAGATCCAGCGACGCAAGATCCGGCACCAGCATGTCCAGGCCCCAGGTGGTGATCCGGCTGCGGGACTCGAACATCGCATTGAGGCCAAACCACAAAGCCAGGTTGGCAATCACGCCGACCACCGTCGCCGTGATTGCGGCCAGGGCTGCAGACAGGGCGCGGTGACCGCGCAGCTTTTCCACGTACGGTGCGCCGGCAAAAATCCAAAGAAAACAGGGCAGAAAAGTCACCCAGGTAACCAGCAGCGCACCCAGGGTGCCGTACAGCAGGCTCTCCGGCACGCCGGCGTCACGAAAACCGGCCAGAAAGCCGACGAACTGGGTTACCAGAATCAGCGGGCCCGGGGTCGTCTCGGCCAGGCCGAGGCCATCGAGCATCTCACCGGGCTGTAACCAGCCGTAGTACTCGACGCCCTGCTGCGCCACATAGGCCAGCACCGCGTACGCACCGCCAAAGGTCACCACCGCCATCTTCGAGAAGAACTGGCCGAGCTGCGTATACACATGATCGCCGCCAAGCAGCGACCAGAGCGCCACCAGGGTCAGCGCCCAAAGTGCGGCGACAGCCACTGCCGCCCGGCGGGTGCCGGGTCGCACCACAACATCCGGCGACGGCAGGTCCGCGCCAGCGTCTGCCGACGGAAACCAGCGCGCACCGACATAACCGATCAGGCCGGCGCCCAGCACCACAACCGGAAACGGCAGGTTGAACGCAAACAGGGCCGCAAAGCCGCCGATGGCCAGCACCGGCGCCAGCATGCCGGTCAGCGCGCGGCTGGCAATCCGGATCAGCGCCTGCAGCACGATCGCCATCACCGCCGCCTTGAGCCCGAAGAACAGCCCCTCGACCAGCGTCACGTTGCCGAGCAGCACATAAAGCCAGGACAACAGCAGGATGGCGACGGCACCGGGCAGAATGAACAGCAGCCCCGCCACCAAGCCACCGCGCACGCCATGCAGCAACCAGCCAACATAAGTGGCGAGCTGCTGGGCTTCAGGCCCCGGCAGCAACATGCAGTAATTCAGCGTTTGCAGAAAACTCGGCTCATCGAGCCAGCGCTTTTCATCGACGATGATGCGGTGCATCAGCGCAATCTGCCCAGCCGGCCCACCGAAACTCAGAATGCCGATGCGCCACCAGACGGCGACGGCTTCCCGAAAGGAAATCTCAGGGTTCGGCACTCGCTACATCCTTCAACAGAGTCAGGGCTTCGTCGCACCAGTCCAGATACATCCGCTCATGCCGAATGCCGGCAGCCAGCGCAAGGTAAATGCCCTTGCGGTGGGCCGACAACTGCTCCGGCACCGCATAGTGCCGCTGACGAATCTTCTCATACAACGCCAGACGCGCCGCGTGTTGTTCCTGGCGGCGCCGGATTTCGGCCAGCACCGGCGCCGGATCACAATGGCCAATGTTGTAGAGCTTGACGAACAAGTCATCTTTGGCGCGCTTTAAATTCGTTGGCCCCTGCACCCACTCTGCCAGCGCCTTGCGGCCGTCCTCCGTCAGCGCATACAGAATCTTGTCCGGCCGGCCATCCTGCACCACCGGCGTCGCCTGCAACCAGCCCCGCTCGGACAGCTGGCGCAGCTCCCGATAGATCTGCTGGTGCGAGGACTCCCAGAAAAAGCCCAGCGAGGTCTCGAAGCGCCGGGTCAGGTCGTAACCGGACAGCTCTTCATCGAGCAACGCCGTCATGATCGCGTGAGACAGGGCCATGGTCCGGCTCCTTGCGTTCGGTCTGCTTGGGGTGGGTCAACTGCACTATTCCATTCAGCGCTTTGATACGCAACTTATTGCATATCTAAGGGCGCTCAGGCAGTATGCAACAAATTGCACTTCGCCCATTGCACTTAAGCCCCAAAAGCCAGGAGACCCCGATGGCCCTTCCTCCGATCCTTGCGCAATCCCTGCGTCTGCCCGCGGTCGCCGCACCCCTGTTCATCATCTCGAACCCGGATCTGGTCATTGCCCAGTGCCAGGCCGGCATCGTCGGCAGCTTTCCGTCGCTGAATGCCCGGCCATCCGGCACCCTCGATGCCTGGCTGACGCGTATCAAATCGGAGCTGACCACCTATGACGCTGCTCACCCTGAGGCCCCGTCTGCGCCGTTCGCCGTCAACCTGATCGTGCACAAATCCAATGACCGGCTGAATGAAGATCTGGATCTGTGCGTGCAGCATCAGGTGCCGCTGGTCATCACCTCTCTGGGCGCCAACAGCGACGTCAACGCCGCCATCCACAGCTACGGCGGCATCGTGCTGCACGATGTGATCAACAATCGCTTCGCGCGCAAGGCCATCGAGAAAGGCGCCGACGGCCTGATCGCCGTTGCAGCCGGTGCCGGTGGCCATGCCGGTGCCACCTCACCCTTTGCCCTGGTACAGGAAATCCGCGAATGGTTTGATGGGCCGCTGCTGCTCTCCGGCGCGATCGCCAAGGGCGATGCGATTCTGGCGACACAGGCCATGGGCGCCGATCTCGCCTACATCGGTTCCGCCTTTATAGCCACTCACGAAGCCAATGCCGACCCGGCTTACAAGCAGATGCTGGTCGACCACAGCGCCGACGACATCGTCTACAGCAACCTGTTTACCGGCGTTCACGGCAACTACTTAAAGCCTTCGATCCAGCGCGCCGGCCTGGACCCCGATAACCTGCCGCAAAGCGATCCGTCGAAGATGAACTTCGGTTCCGGTGGCTCGAGCAAGGACAAAGCCTGGAAAGACATCTGGGGCTGCGGCCAGGGTATAGGTGCAGTGAAAGTGGTGGGCGCCGCTGCCGATGTGGTGCGTCGCCTGCAGGATGAATATCAGGTGGCCCGCCAGCGGCTCGCGATCTGAGCGATCACCATGCCTGACCGGTCAGGACGCCTCGACCTCGTCCGCTGACAGCAGTGCCAGCATCTGCCGCAGCCGATCCGCGTCCGAGGCGCCAAGCAATTGATCCAGCCTGGCATGTTCAGCCTTCCAGATCGGCGCTGCTTTGGCCAGCAGGCGGCGCCCCGCCGCCGTCAGCTTCATCACCCGGCTGCGCCGATCTTCGGGGTTCGGCAGCACTTTGACCAAGCCCCGACGTTCCAGCGGCTTCAGGGCTGCTGTCAGCGAGGTACGGTCCATCCCCAACAACCCCGCCACACTGCTGATGGTCGGTGCATCCGGCCGGTTCAGCGACATCATCAACGAGAACTGGCCATTGGTGAGATCCAGCGGCGCGAATGCATGATCAAAGCGCCGCGCCAGCGCCCGGGCGGCGCGCTGGGTGTACAGGCACAGGCAGTGGTCCCGCACATGGAGCGTGGTTTCCAGGGTGACTTCTGGTGGGCGATTGCTCATAAGGTTATTGTGTTGATATCAACTTATAGTGGCAAGCGGTTTTTAGACTCAGCCTAGTCGCTTGACGGTCTGGAGAGCGAGTCCTCAGCTACGACGACGCGGACGCAGTTGGATTGCTTCGCTAGACTGCTATTAAGGCGCACCACCAGCAAACCCAAGAGGGCCTCCATGAAAAACCCTTCGTCTGGCAACCGAGACCGACTGGCCAATTATCAGCGGAAGTTGGGCACTCTACACGAAGACTGTCCGGTACGCGCAGCGTTGGACATTCTGAGGGGACGCTGGAAGCCGTCCATACTGTATCAATTGAAGGATCATCCCCGGCGATACTCTGAACTGCAAAACGCCCTGCCTCGCATCTCACCGCAGGCACTCTCCACGCAGCTGAAGCAATTGGAGGCAGACGGGTTGGTACAGCGTGAAGTGTACGCAGAGGTGCCGATCCGTGTTGAGTACCGACTTTCGAAGTTAGGCGCCACGTTGTCTGATGTGATGGACAGCCTGGAGGACTGGGGCGAATCCTATCTGGCGTACCGGCGGCATCAATCCTGATGGCGGCGCGACGCCCACTCACCGTTTAGTGAGCAACTCACGACTTTGGTCGTAGATGCAGGCGGTGCTGTCTGAAAGCGAGCAATTGCTGGCGGAAATCGAAAAGGCAGACTCACTGGTCTTCGGTGTGCCGATGTATAACTTTGGTTTGCCGGCACAGCTTAAGGCTTACTTCGATCAGATTATCCGGGTCAATCGCTCGTTCACCTTTGATCCTGACTCGGAAGAGGTCTACCAGCCAATGCTGGCCAACAAACCCACGACCGTGATCATCTCAGTCGGTGACGGAGATCTATTGCCCGGTGGCCCGAAGGCAGACCTGAACTTTCTGGAACCTCATTTGGTAACAATGCTGGATTTCATTGGGCTGCGCAGTGTGGAGTTCATACGCGTGGGCTACGAGGAGTTTCAAGACGAACGCTTGCGGGTCGCCTTCGCATCTGCCGAGCAAGCGGTGGCCCGTCTGGCAGCGTCGGCATAGATGCAGGTCGGAATCCTGGTTGACGACCGGATTCAAGCAATTTATGTTGATGTCAACTTATATAGACA
>SKXG01000262.1 GCA_007128525.1 Pseudomonadales bacterium
CTACCGGTGTGGCAAATGGGTCGAGACTCATTTGCGTGATATGGGTATGGAGGAGGGGGAGTTTATCGAGGTGTTTCTGAGCACCCCGCTTGAAGTCTGCGAAGAGCGGGATCCGAAGGGGCTCTACAAGAAGGCGCGTTCCGGCGTCATCAAGGACTTTACCGGCATCAGCTCGCCGTACGAGCCACCGGAAGAAGCGGACCTCGAGATCGACTCGAGCACGCTGGATCTGGAGGCGAGCGTTCGGCTGATGGTGGCGACGTTGCGGGAGCGGGGGATTCTGACCTGAGCGAAGTGGTGATGCCGGCTAGCGCTTGTCAGCCACTTCGGCTCTCAGCCGCTCGACCAGCCACACCTTGATCAGCGATTGCCGTGTAATCCCGATGCGGGCCGCTTCCCGGTCCAGCGACTCGACAACCCAGGCGGGAAAGTCGACGTTGATCCGCCTTTGCGCCAGGTTCACGCGACGGGCCGTGCTGAGGTCGAGGTCTTCAATGATGTCTTCCTTGCCCTGATCAAACTTTGAATCAAATGCTTTTGCTTTCATAGAGGGCAACCTCACTTCGTCTGGAGCGCCGCACGGAAATCAGTCGGATTCGGTCATCTCTGTAGGTAACGACCGCTGACCAGTGCTTGGCGCCAAGCATCCCGATGACCAGAAAGCGTGGCTCATCTTCGGACTTGGATGCAACTTCCAACAGATTTGGGTCGTTCCAGAGTTCCCGGGCGGCCAGCAGGCTGATTCCGTGCTTTTGCTGGTTGGCAATACTTTTCAGTGGATCAAACTCAAAGGTCAAACTACCCAAAATCCATACCTTTATTACACTCCGAGCAAGGTACAGTCTCTGCGCTGTTTGGGCCTGCAAGCCATAATCCATCACCCTCACGCCCCCTAAGCCATCAACGCCTCCAACGCCTCCTGCGCCTCGAGCCACGCTTCTTCCGTCTCCGCCAGCGCCTGCTGCAACTGGCCCTGCTCTTTCAGCAGCCCGGCAATTTCCGGCCCGTCCCCGTCATACAACGCCGGGTCCGCCAGTTTCTCTTCCAGCTCTTTAAGCGCCCCGGACAGCCGGTTCATCTCGCCTTCGAGTTTTTTCACTTTCTGCCGCAATGGCTTGCTCTCTTCCCGGCGTGCCGCTGCGGCCTGGCGCTGCTCTTTCTTGTTGGCCGCGGCTGCCGGTGGTGCTGCACCTGTGGCGCCGGGCAGTGCAAACCGCGACTGCAGTTCCCGGCTGTAGCTCTCGATGCCGCCGTCGTAGCGCTGCATCCGGCCATCCTGCAGCAACCAGTATTCATCGACCGAGTTCGCCAGCATCTCGCGGTCGTGCGAGACCAGGATCATGGCGCCATCGTAGGCCTGCAGGGCGACGGTCAGGGCATGACGCATTTCGAGGTCGAGGTGGTTGGTCGGCTCGTCGAGCAACAGCAGCACCGGCTTGTGCCAGGCGACCAGCGCCAGCACCAGACGGGCTTTTTCGCCACCAGAGAGCGTGCCGATCGGCTGCAGGGCGCGGTCGCCGGAGAAACCCCAGCCACCGAGATAGGTGCGCAGTTTCTGTTCGGGCAGTTTGCTGAGATCGGTGAGCTGGGCCAGTGCCGAGCGCTTGGGATCCAGCTGTTCGAGCTGATGCTGGGCGAAATAGCCGACGCTGCTGTGCGCGCCCCAGTGCATCTCGCCGCGCAGTGGCTTGAGTTCGCCGGCCAGGGCCTTGACCAGGGTGCTCTTGCCGGCGCCGTTGGCGCCGAGCAGGCCGATGCGGTTGCCGGGGTAGATCCGCAGCGTCAGGTCGTGCAGCACGGCTTGGCCGTCGTAGCCGAGGTCGAGGTCGTCGGCGGCCAGGATCGGGTTGGAGACCTTGTCCGGGTTCGGGAAACTGAACTCATAAGGCGAGTCGCTGTAGGCCGGTGCCTGTGCCTGCAACCGCTCCATGGCCTTGAGCCGGCTCTGCACCAGGCGGGCCTTGGAGGCCTTGGCGCGGAAGCGGTCTACGAACTTCTTCATGTGCGAGAGCTGGTGCTGCTGCTTGCGGAACACCGCTTCCTGCAGCGCGAGCCGCTCGCCGCGCTGGCGCTCGAAGCTGGAGTAGTTGCCGCTGTACTGCCAGGCTTTGCCGTGCTCGAGATGGATGATGTCGGTGGCGATGCTGTCGAGAAAATCCCGGTCGTGGGCGATGGTGATCAGCGTGCCGGGGTAACGCAGCAGATGGCTCTCGAGCCAGATCAGGGCGTCGAGGTCGAGGTGATTGGTTGGCTCATCGAGCAGCAGCAGCTCAGACGGCGCCATCAACGTCTGCGCGAGGTTCAGGCGGATGCGCCAGCCACCGGAAAAGCTGCGGTACGGGTCGCCAAACTGATCGGCGCTGAAACCCAGACCATGCAGGATGCCGGCGGCACGGGCCTCGGCGCTGTAACCGTCGAGGTCTTCATAGCGGCTGTAATGGCGCGCCAGCGCGGTATCGTCGCCATCGGCTTCGGCCTGGGCGATCTGCTTTTCCACGCGACGGAGGTCTTTGTCGCCGTCGAGCGCCCAGTCCAGTGCGCTGCGCTCGCTGGCTGGGGTCTCCTGGTTCAGGACCGCGATACGCCACTTCGCCGGCACCTGAACGTCCCCCTCCTCGGGCAGCAGGCGGCCACGCAGCACTTGGAACAGCGTCGACTTGCCGATGCCGTTGCGCCCGACCACGCCAACGCGCTGTCCGCCGTGGATGGTGCAGGACAGCCCGTCGAACAGCTCGCGGTCGCCGATGCGGACGTGGATGTCGTTGAGGACGATCATGCAGAATTGGCCAGTCGTTGCTTCGAGGGCCGGTATTATCCGGGTCGTGAGGGCTGTTGTCCCGTATCAGCACCGGGCAAGGGTTGACGTTTTGCTGTACCGGTTTCGGCAGCGCCTGTATTGAATCATCTATGAAGTGGCGTATGAGCGGCTTGTTGTCACCGTCGTGACGGTGGGGCATTAAAAGCCCAAGAGCAGCATATCCAGCGCTGCGGAGATTTCGTCTTGCTTCTCAGCAAGGCTACCAATTCGAGAGCGCAGTTCCGCTTCTGGTATAGCGGCCATGTACTGTGTGGCCATTACGAGCTCCTGGCCCTCTATGCCAAATACTGGATTGAGCCGCTGCGCAGGAGACGGTGCGGAAGTAATGGGCAACAGGGGCACGACAACTCGCGTATTCAAGCCGCTGAGAAGATCGGACTGTACGTCCAGAAGATAGCCGGTCCCACCCCCATTTTTGAAGATGTCAAAACGGGGCATCAGAATTGTCGATGGTGAGCTAAAGGCAAGCCATTGGCATCAACGTATGCGTTTGAGCTTGCCAGGGCTCTGGCATTCTCTTTCAACCACTTCTCCTGCTTATGCAGTTTCACGGCCTCGGCGATGCCCGCCTCCGCAGACCGTGACACATTGATTCCCAAGGCTTTTGCCTCTTTGAGAAGCGCGCTATCCAGCGACAAGTTGGTGGGCTTTCTGGCAGGTTTGACAGCGTCCGCGGCCGGCATGACTCAGTCCTGGCATATGATTATGCGCCTACTATATGCGCATATTATCTGCGCATCAAACAGGCATGGCGGGAACCGTGGGACGCTTAAGCCCGCACCAAACTCGGCGCCGGCTTTGGTACCCGCTCAGCCCGAACCGGGCCGGCGCTGCCGGCGCGGATCGCATCGAGCCAGTGGATCAACTGCAGCCACTGTGCGCGTTCGGCCTGGTAGCGGCCATTCTCTTCGAGGTCGAACAGCCCCCGGCCATCGTCGGCCATGCGCGTGTAGACAGGGCTGTCGCGGAAAGTCGCGATGAGGGGGAGCTGCAGCGTTTCCGTGGCATCGGTAAACCGGCTGAGCTTGATGGTGTTGCGCCGGGCGCGGTTGGCGACCAGACCGATGGGTACAGGCTGGGCGCGATAGGAGCGGTGCTTGAGCAGGCTGGCGATGAAATGGGTGCCGGCGCGCAGGTCGATGGCGGACGGCAGCAGCGGAATCAGGATGACGGCGACACCGCGCAGCAGGTCGTCCAGTTCGCGCTCACCAACGGCGGAAGGCGTATCGACGATGACCACATCGGTGCCGGTTGGGACGTGCGTCTGGAAGGCGCGGGTGCGATACATCGAAGGCCGCTGGTGGGCCTGAACCAGGTGGATGGGGGCCAGGTCTTCGGGACGTTGCTGGAACCATTGGGTCGATGAGGCCTGGGCATCGTAGTCGAGCAGGCTGACGTTTTGACCCAGGGACGCATAGGCCACGGCCAGGTTGGTCGTGATCGTGGTCTTGCCGCAGCCGCCTTTACCGTTGACGACCAGTATGCGTGCTGGTTTGCCGCCTCGCATGCTGTGCTCTGCTGAATTGGGTAGTCGACGCCAATGCCGGACTATACACCGAAGTGCCTGGATGCAAACAGGAAATTCTGGAGAAATAATGGGTTGCGTGCACTTTGCACGGTATTGCTGAAGTATCGATGATACCGCTATGAAAAAGCAGGGCTGGCCGTCCTTGGCCTGGTGACTGCAACGTTTCGGCGCTGTCCTTTGCGCCTGCGTTCACCCCAACTCGTCCTGCCCGCTGGTCCCTTAGAACCTGCCGCCCTGGCAGGCGGCTCTGCTGAAGGTCTGGTGTCGTCCAGTGACAGCGGCCTTCAATCCAAAGATAGCAGGGCTTGTTGGTTTCGCCAGAAATTGTTGGTCAAGACATGAGCGAAGGGTGTGGATCGTCTGTTCTGGCGTGGTCTCAACGGCGCAAAACGAACGGGCTGACGGCCAGCGCGATCACGGCAATAAAGCCCAGCAGGGCCCAGCCGGCCATGCTCAGGCCGAGCAGGGACCAGTCCACGGCGGCGCAGTCACCGGTGCCGAGAGTCATGGCGCGCAGCACTTCCGAGGCGGGGAAGAC
>SKXG01000201.1 GCA_007128525.1 Pseudomonadales bacterium
CAATGGCAACATCATCCTGGCTGTACACGGCCTGAGCATCGACGACCCGGTTGCTTTTGAGCAGCGCCTCAACAACATTGTTGGCACGGTCTGCAACGGTGTGTTTGCGGCCCAGGCGGCTGACCGGCTGATCATCGCCAGTGGCGATGGTATCGAGGCCCGTTAGCCCGCCGTTAGCAACGTTCAGGCGAGTATCTTGCCGGGGTTTAAAATATTGTTCGGGTCGAACACGGCCTTGATACCACGCATCAAGGCTATTTCCGCATCACTTCTTGAATAGGACAGAAAGTCTCGCTTGACCAGTCCCACGCCGTGCTCTGCCGAGATACTGCCATCGTAACGCTGCACCAGTTCGAAGATGCCCGGGCTGATGTCATGGCCGAACTCATGGAAGGCTGCCACCGACATTTCGGCCGGCCGCAGAATGTTAAGATGCAGATTGCCGTCACCGATATGGCCGTACCAGCAGACTTCGTAATCTGGATAGGACTCCGACACCAGGGCATCCACTTCTTGCAGAAAGCCCGGCAGTGCTGCGACCTTGACCGACAGGTCATTCTTGTAAGGCGTGTAACCGGAGATGCTCTCTGAAATCCCTTCGCGGAGCTGCCATAGATCTCTGGCCTGTGCCTCGCTCTGACTCAACACAGCATCCGCAACCCAGCCAGCCTCAACGGTTGCCTCAAAGGCCTCGGTGGCCAGATCCAGCGCCGACTCATCAAATTCGACCAAGGCATAGAATCGGGACGGTGTAGCCAATGGCGCTCGCAGGTCCCGGTGCGCCCGCACCTTCTCAAGCGCCAGGTCGGAGAAGAACTCGAAAGCGGACAGGCTGATGTGCCGCTGGAAGCGCTCCAGCACCTTCAGAATGTCAGGAAACTGTTCCACTCCGAGCACCATGACGCGCTGCGGCTGCGGCGCCTCGGCCAGCCGCATCTCGGCCTCGACGATCAGCCCCAGGGTGCCTTCGGCACCAATCATCAGGTGACGCAGATCGTAACCGGTCGCGTTCTTCATCAGGCCACGGTTGCAGTCGATCAGCTCGCCGGTGCCGGTGACCACTTTCAGCCCGGCCACCCAGGCACGGGTCATGCCGTAGCGGATGACCTTGATACCACCGGCGTTGGTCGAGATGTTGCCGCCGATCTGCGAGCTGCCGGCAGAGGCAAAGTCCACCGGATAGTACAGGCCCTGCTCCTCGGCGAAGGCCTGCAGGTTGGCGGTGACGACACCGGGCTGGCACCGCACCAGGCGGTCCGCTGGGTTGAAGTCGAGAATGCGGTTCATGCGGTCGAAGGACACCACAACCTCACCATTGCTGGCCACCGCGGCCCCGGACAGGCCGGTCCGGCCACCGGAGGGCACCAGCGCCAGCCCTTCGCGATTGGCCAGCCGCACCAGTGCCTGCACTTCCTCGATGCGCTCCGGAAAGACGACGGCCGACGGTGCCACCGGAAAATTTCGGGTCCAGTCGCGGCCCCAGTTCTGCAGGGCGTCGTCATCCGTGGCGACCCGGTCGGCTGAGAGGATTTCATGCAGAGCTTCAATCATGATCAGGGTATCCGTCGTGCGAGGTGCTAGTATAGGCGCCCTTTTTCGGGCGACCAGCCGGTCATCCGGGAGCGCGAGGGGCGCGCGGCGCCACCTTAACACCGCCACAGGCTTTCAGGTATCCGCATCGGACGACATATGACCAGTCAGACTTCTTTAGACCGCGCCAAGATCAAAGTGCTGCTGCTTGAGGGCGTGCACCAGTCGGCAATCGACAACTTCCGCAGCGCCGGCTACACCAATCTCGACATCCGCGGCACAGCGCTGAACGAGGACGAACTGCGAGAGGCACTGCGCGACGTACACATGCTCGGCATCCGCAGCCGGACCCAGGTGACGGCCGATGCGCTGGCCGATGCCCGGCGCCTGATTGCGATTGGCTGCTTTTGCATCGGCACCAATCAGGTGTCTCTGGGGTCTGCAATGACCGCCGGTATTCCAGTGTTCAACGCGCCGTACTCGAACACCCGCAGCGTTGCCGAGCTGGTGCTGGCGGAAGCCATTCTGCTGCTGCGCGGCGTGCCGGCCCGGCACCTGAAGCTGTTGCAGGGCGCCTGGGAAAAGAGCGCACGCAATTCGTTCGAGATCCGCGGCAAAACCCTGGGCGTTGTCGGCTACGGCAACATCGGCGCCCAGCTTGGAGTGCTGGCCGAGTCCATGGGCATGCGTGTGCTGTTCGCGGATGTCGTAAAGAAACTCAACCTGGGCAATGCTCGCCAGGTGGAACTCGATGAATTGCTGGCCGAGTCGGATGTGGTGTCACTGCACGTTCCGGCGACGCCGACGACCGCCAATATGATCGGGCCCGAGCAGCTGGCCAGGATGAAATCCAGCGCTGTACTCATCAATGCCTCGCGCGGCAATGTGGTCCAGCTTGACGCACTCGCTACAGCACTGCGTGATGGGCGGTTGCTTGGTGCTGCACTCGACGTCTACCCAACCGAACCCAAATCAAACGATGAAGTCTTCGTCAACCCGCTGTCGCAATGCGATAACGTGATCCTGACGCCGCACATTGGCGGCAGCACCGTCGAAGCACAGGAAAACATCGGCATCGAAGTGTCAGAGAAGCTGATTCACTACAGCGACAACGGCTCAACGCTGTCGGCGGTAAATTTCCCGGAAGTTTCGCTGCCGTCACAGGATGGCAAGCATCGGTTACTGCACATTCACAGGAATGTGCCCGGTGTACTGTCGCGGATTAATGCACTCTTTTATGACAACAACATCAACATTGCAGCGCAGTATCTGCAGACGAATCCGGATATTGGGTATGTGGTGATTGATCTGGATGCGGAGCACAGTCAGACCGCGTTGGAGGGGCTTCGAGAGATCGAAGGGACAATCCGGACGCGAGTTCTCTTTTAGGACATCCCCTGTCGATCGCTCCAGCCCGGATTGCCCCCGACAGATGGTGGTGACCGATCCGGGACCTTCAGTCAGCCATGGATGGCTGACTGAGAGCGCCCAAGGACGGCCCGAGCGTGTCCCGGATCAGTCACCACCATCTGTCGGGGGCAATCAGGGGGTGGATTCGGCGTTGGTGAGGTAGGTGGTGAGGGTGTCGAAGACTTCGGCGCGAAGCGCGGGGGCTTCGTTGACAAGGTGGTGGCAGGCGTCAGGCAGGAAGTGGACGCGAGCGCGGAACAGGCGCTGGATGACGGCGATGTTGTAGGGCCAGTCCACGGTTTCGTCGTTGCGGCCTTGAATGAGCAGCGGTGAGAGATCGGTTGACTGGTGCAGCACGAAGCGTTGCATCCAGCGCATCAGGGCCCGCACCCAGCGGGCGGGCAGAAGTTTGGACTGCAGTGGATCCTGGTCGCGAACGAAGGCGAGAAAATCGGCATCGCCGGAGTTGCCACGAAAGCGGCGCTGGCGGTGTGGTGACACCAGCCGTATCAGATAGTACAGCCAGCGCCCAATATGCCAGCGCGCCGGCCGCACCAGCGGTGCCAGCAGGACCAGACCCTGAAATGGTGCGTTGTCGCGCCGGAAGCCGTGCGCCAGCGTCCACTCCATGGCAACTGCGGCGCCTGTGCTCTGGCCAATGATGTGGTACGGCGCTGGACCCAGGCTGGCGACCTCCCGCTGACAACGCTCAAAGGCCGCCACATAGTCGGCAAAGTCATCAATGATAGCCGGCTCGCCGGTCGACAGGCCATGGCCGGGCAGGTCAAAGGCCATCACGGCATAGCCCTGCTGCAGCAAGTGCCCAATCAGATGGCGATACAGCCCCACATGATCAAAATAACCGTGCAGTACGCTGATGGTGCCGCGCGTCTCGGGCGGCTGCCAGAAGTGCACCAGCAGACGCTCGGTTGCATGTGGCAGCAGTCCCCAACTGTGCCTTAGCCCGGTCAGCTCAGCGCTGAAATCGAGCCCGTAGAAAGACAGGTACGCCCGCTCATCAGTGCTGAGTGGGCGATCCGGGTCGGTCGGCCACTCGGGCAGTACCGCCTTCAGGGCCGCCGGATCAAATCCCGCGGCGACCTGACTCAACGGACCACGGCCCTCAGCTCACCGCGTTCATAGCGCTGGAACATGTCTTCCAGCGAGATCGGTTTGATCTTCGACGCATTGCCGGCGGTACCAAAGGCCTCGTAGCGCGCCTTGACGATATCCTTCATCGCCTTGGTGCTCGCGGCCAGGTACTTGCGCGGGTCAAATTCAGACTTGTTTGAAGCCAGGAACTCACGAACGGCAGCCGTTGAAGCCAGGCGCAGATCGGTGTCGACGTTCACTTTACGCACACCGTGGCGGATGCCTTCCTGAATCTCTTCAACGGGCACGCCATAGGTCTCGGAAATTTCACCACCGAATTCGTTGATGGTTTTAAGCAGATCCTGAGGTACGGAAGAACTGCCATGCATGACCAGATGCGTGTTCGGGATTCGCTTGTGGATCTCCTTGATGCGCTCGATCGCAAGGATGTCACCCGTTGGCGGCCGGCTGAACTTGTAGGCGCCATGCGACGTGCCGATGGCAATGGCCAGCGCATCTACATCCGTCTTGCGAACAAAGTCCGCAGCTTCCTCCGGATCGGTCAGCAGCATTTCCCTGGACAGCTTACCGGACGCACCAACGCCGTCTTCTTCCCCGGCTTCACCGGTTTCCAACGAACCCAGGCAGCCAAGTTCGCCTTCAACGGAAACACCACAGGCATGCGCCATTTCCACCGTGCGGCGCGTGACGTCGACATTGTAGTCATACTCAGCAGGCGTCTTCTGATCCTCAAGCAACGAGCCATCCATCATCACCGATGAGAAGCCCAGTTGAATGGACCGCTGGCAGACGGCCGGGGAGGCTCCATGATCCTGATGCATCACAA
>SKXG01000160.1 GCA_007128525.1 Pseudomonadales bacterium
CACCCTGGACCCAGCGCTGAAAACGTCGCTTGACGATGCGATCTTCCAGCGAGTGAAAGCTGATCACCGCCAGTCGGCCGCCGGGCGCCAGCACGCCAAAGGCGCTGTCCAGCGTTCGCGCCAGCTCGCCCAGCTCATCGTTGATCTGTATCCGGACAGCCTGAAACACCCGTGTTGCCGCATGCTTGTGCGGATCCGGGCGAGGCTGCGCCGAACTGACGACCTCCACCAGCTCATGAGTCCGGCGCAGGGGCTGCTCCTGACGACGACTGGTGATGGCGCGGGCGATACGCCGCGCGTGCCGTTCCTCGCCATACTCCCGAAGCACCTGTGCGATCTCAGACTCAGGTGCCGTGTTCAGCCAGTCCGCGGCGCTCATGCCTGAACTGTTGTCCATACGCATGTCGAGCGGCCCGTCGAAACGGAAGCTGAATCCACGTTCGGGATCATCGATCTGTGGCGATGAAACACCGAGATCCATCATTATCCCAACCACCCTGTTCAGCCGCGCTGCACGCACCTGATTTGCCATGTCGCTCATGCGAGCATGCGCCACGGTCACTCTGGTGTCCGCGGCGGCCAATGCCTCGGCAGCCACTATCGCTGCCGGATCCCGATCCAGCACCAGCAACCTGGCGGTGGCATCGAGACGTGCAAGCAGCGCGCCGCTGTGGCCACCACGACCGAAGGTCGCATCCACATACTGTCCGGCGGGATCAGTGCAGATGGCGTCTGTCACTGTCCCGAGCATCACGGGGGCGTGCTCCGTCATAACGTCAGACCGAGAGCCCGCTTAGTTCATCCCCATCATCAAGCAGCTCACCAGCACGCTCGCTCAACCATTCATCGAGCCGTTGCTGCCAGTTTTCTTCGCTCCAGATCTCGATCTTGTTGCCCTGCCCGAGCAGGACCAGGCGCTTGCTCAGGCCGGCGTAGTCGCGCAGCATGGGTGGAATAAGTAAGCGCCCACTGCCGTCCAGCTCGAGATCTGTGGCGTGACCGATCAACAACCGCTGCAGCAGACGGGCCGTACGATTCATATTCGACAGCCCTTCCAGCCTGGCCTGGACGGCCTCCCACTCAGGCAGCGGATACAGCAGGAGACAACGCTCACGGGTATCGATAGTAACCACTAACTTACCGGCACTGCGCTCCAGTACGGTCTCACGCAGCCGCGCAGGCAGCGCCATGCGCCCTTTCGCATCGAGATTGACGCTGTTGCTGCCGCGAAACATGACACCTGTCTGCCTGGTGATTGGGAGATGACCCGGGTTGTCGTCGATGCGCCTCAGCCACCGTTAACGGTGACGTCGATGGCTGCGGATCAGGCGCCCCACAATTTCCCACTTTCTGCCATCTATCGACACTATAGATGGGCTCAAGCCCCTGTCAAGCAACAGAAAATTGCAGATGGCGGCGCCAGCAACCGGGGTAGGGCCGCACGTGGATCAACTGCGCACTGGCCGGCTGCATCGCGACAACAGGAAACTGTTTGAATATCAGTTGCTCAGGCGGTTTTCCCAGAAACACTTGTAGGTATTCGGCGCTGGTTCGCAGGAACTGCGCCGGGCGGGCTGGCGGGGAGAAAGGCGCAGAAAAAGTGCGAGCCGGCCTGTAAGCCGGGTTCTGTCGAGGACAGTCATTCCTCTGGGCCGCCGGTCACCCGACGGCTCAAGCGGCCTACCCGGACCCGATGCGGGCAACATCATGAGGTCCCTATTTGGCCTTGCTCCAGGTGGGGTTTGCCGTGCCACGACCTGTTACCAGGCGTGCGGTGCGCTCTTACCGCACCCTTTCACCCTTACCGCCCGGCCGAAGCCGGGGTTGGCGGTCTACTCTCTGCTGCACTTTCCGTAGGCTCGCGCCTCCCAGGCGTTACCTGGCACCCTGCCCTGTGGAGCCCGGACTTTCCTCCAGGGGCTTGCGCCCCCAGCGACTGTCCGGCCAGCTCGCGGATGCAGCATAAGGCCACCGCCGCCGATTACAAGTCCGGCGCGCCTCCGGCATCGGCCAAAGCCAGCGCCCGTTGATACAGACCAGACCTGGAGGACCCTGTGATGCGCGCCGCCAGCCGGGCCGCCTGGGCCGGCGCCAGTTCCGCAAGCAGGACCCGAAGTACGCCGTCCTCGGCCTCAGCTTCGGCGCTGCGTTCCGGTGGCGCCACAATACAAACGTATTCGCCTTTGCCAAGCCCGGCATCCGCCTGCACCCGGGCCAGTATGTCGCCCGCCCTGCCATGCAGGACCTGCTCATGAATCTTGGTCAGTTCCTTGCCCAGCACCACCGGGACCTCCGGGCCAGCCAGGGTGATGAGGTCCGACAGCAGGCCATCCAGCCGGCGCGGTGACTCAAAGACGACGAAGGTCAGGCCCCGACTCAACAGTGCCTGCAGCCTTGCCCGGCGCTGGCTGGCCTTGGACGGCAGGAAACCCTCGAACAGGAAGCGCTCTACCGGAATCGGGCTGACCGACAGCAATGCGGTAACCGCACTCGGTCCCGGCACTGGTACTGCACGCAGGCCGGCGGCAGCCACCAGCCGGACCAGCTCAAAGCCCGGATCAGAAACCAGCGGCGTGCCGGCATCGGAAACCAGGGCAACATCCTCACCTTGCTGCAACAGCTGCAGCAACTGGCGTGAGCGCGGCCCCTCATTGTGATCATGCAGCGCCATCAGACGGTCCGGTCGGGCACCAATATGCTCTAACAGCACCCGGGTGCGTCTGGTATCCTCGGCAGCCACGACTGAGACGCGCTTGAGCAGGTCTGTGGCACGCTGGCTGATGTCATCCAAATTGCCTATGGGCGTGGCGACCACATACAGACAGCCGCCGGCTGCTGTATCTCCCGCCTCAACCGCGTCGTTGTAATCAGGTTCTGGCGGCATGACCAAGACAATCTCCCGTTACTGGTTTCACCTGTGGCGCTCATTCGGGCACCAGGCCCGGCACCTGCACAGTGGCGCCAGCTGGCCCCGCTACGCACTGGCACCACTGTGTGTGCTCATTCTCGCTGTGCCAGGCTGCAAAAGCACGCCACCAACGCCGGACCGCGAACCGGAGCGGGTTGAGGTCCGCACGCTCACCGCCGACGAACTGCGCGATCGGGCGCGCCGGGCGCGCCAACCCGACGCCAGCAGGCTCTACATGCAGGCCGCTCGCCAGTATTGGTCTGACGAGGCGCCATCACGAGCCGCCGAAATGCTGAACCAGTTGCAGCCACAGTATTTGTCACCAGAGCTGCGCTTTGACTATGACTACCTGCGCGCCCGTCTGGCACTCGAGCGGCTCAATCTGGAGGAAGCCAGTGAAGCGCTGCGGCAGGCCATCCCGGCAAGTCGTGAACAGGAGGCTGAGCGACTGCGACTGCGGGCCGATGTCTATCTGGCCCGGCAACAACCGGCCGTTGCTGCCGAAGCCCTGATGGCGCTCAGCGAATTACGCACGCGCAGCGATGATGACGATCGCACGGACGTGCTGCAGGCGCTGCATGACGAGATCTGGCAGCTGATGCAGCGCCTGCCGGTCGAAGAAAGCGCCCACCGGCTCAGACAGGCGCGCAACACCACAGTACAAGGCTGGTGGCGCCTCAACTCAGCCTATCAGCAGGCTTTTGACCGCGCGGATCTGCGAGCGGCGTTCGCCGACTGGCAACGCAACCACGCTGACCACCCGGCCATACAGCCAGCGCCCGGAGCATTGCAGCGTCTTGCACGAATGGAAGACGGGCCGGCGCAGATCACAGTCCTGCTCCCGCTCAGCGGCCAACTCGGCAGCGCAGGTCGCGCCATACGGGACGGATTCCTGGCAGGCTATTACATCAGCGGACAGGGTCCCCAGATTCGTTTTCTGGATACCGCCGGAGAGAGTGTCACAGCCCTGTACGAAGAGGCACTGGCCACGGGTGCCGACCTCGTCGTAGGGCCGCTGGACCGAAGCAACCTGACGTCGCTGAACCGGTCGTCTTTCTTTCCCGTTCCAGTATTGGGACTGAACTACCTGGCAGCCGATGACAGTCCCATGCCTGGCCTTTTCCAGTTCTCAATGGCCATTGAGCATGAAGCCGAAGCCATTGCGCAGCGCCTGATTCGCGACGAACACTATCGAGTCGTGCTGCTCCAGGCCGGCGATGACTGGAGCCACCGGGCAACGCGAACCTTCAGCGACACCTTTGAAGCCCTCGGCGGCAGGGTGGTGGAAACGGACTTTTTTGCTTCCGCCAGTGATGTCACACCGCGCGTAGGTACAGCACTGTTGGTTGAGGCGTCGGAGGCGCGGCATGCCGAGATCAGTCAGCTCCTTGGCACTGAAGTCGAGTTCCTGCCAAGGCGGCGGCGCGATGTCGATGCGCTGGTTGCGCTGGTCGACAGCAGCCAGGCGCGGGCATTGAACCCGGCACTGGCTTACCACTTTGCGGGAGATCTTCCGGTCTACACCAGCTCGCAGGCCATGCAGAATCTGTCGCCAAGCCAACTGCGAGAGCTTGACGACATGCTTGTCAGCCAGATTCCCTGGCGGGTCGGCAATAGCCTGCTGCGGGAGCAGATCGAAGAACACCTGCCCGACAGCCGCTCCGGCCTGGATTCTCTGTATGCCTTTGGGCTCGACGCCTATCGCATCGCGGACCGGCTGCCATTGCTGACCGGGAACGGCAGCCGTCTTTCGGGGGCCACAGGCACCCTGCACATTGACGAGCAGGGGCGGATTCAACGCGAGCTGGTATGGACGCAGCTCCAGCAAGGCAGACTGGTCCGCCTCGAGCGCTGATGGACTGACCGATGGATCAGCAGGCAGGCGGCTCGCCCACGCAGCAGCAGGGATGGCAGGCCGAGGACGTGGCGCTGAATCATCTGCAAAGCCAGGGACTGTCCCTGGTCGCCCGAAATTTTCACTGCCGGCTCGGTGAGATCGACCTGATCCTTTGCGACCAGCAGGTGCTTATCTTCGCCGAGGTACGCATGCGGCGCAGCCAACGCTTTGGGGGTGCAGCCGCCAGCGTGACCCGGCGCAAACAGATGCGCCTGATCAGAGCCGCAGAACGCTTCCTGCAAACGCATGTCGAATGGCAACGACACCATTGCCGATTCGACGTTATCGCGATTCAATACCCCGCTGACGCTGGATCGGATTCACAGGGAGCAGTGATCGAATGGATTCAGGGCGCCTTTCGAGCCTGAGATGGAACCATCTGGGGCCGCTCATCATGCGCTGCGGTCTGGGCATCCTCGCCCTGGCAGTCGTGGGCTGTGCCCCGATCAGCAGCACAGACAATGGGTCTCGCACACCGGGCACCGTGATCGATGATGTGGCCATCAGCAACCTGGCTACCCGGCAGCTGCGACGTTCGCAGGAAACGTCGGTAAACACCAACATCAATGTGTTGAGCCACAACGGGCATGTGCTGCTCACCGGACAAGTGCCGGATGCGGCCAGCAAAACCAGTGCTCAGGAGATCGTCAGTGGTCTGGCGCAGGTTCAGATGGTGCACAACGAACTGGTGGTTGGCCCGCCAACCGGGCTGAGCACCCGCTCACGGGACGCCTGGGTCACATCCAAAGTCAAAACGCGCCTGCTGTCGGAACGCGGCGTGCCTGGCGACCGAATCAAGGTGACCACTGAAGATGGTGCCGTCTACCTGGTGGGCATTGTCCCGCGGGAGGAAGCGGACCGCGCCGTGGATGTGACCGGCACCGTGCAGGGTGTGCGCAAAATCGTCAAAGTCTTCCAATACCTGGACTGAACGGCGCTACTTGATGACCCTCAGGTGGCCACCCGAACCACTGTCCTTCGACCCCTTATCAGAGTCGTCGGGATCCGACGTTCCCTCACCAGGCCCATCCGGCGGTGGATCTGTGACTTCGACTTCAAACACTGTGCCCTGTCCGGTCTCTTTGGCGTAAATCGCCATTACCGACCCCACAGGCGCCTGAACCCGAAAGGGCTGGCCATCGAACCGGCCGTCAAAGCTCACAAACTCGTTGTCGATATCGAGATTGCGCACAGCCTGAGGCGCAACGTTGAGCACGATCCGACCGTTTTCGACATAAGCAGGGGGCACCTGCACGCCCGGCACCTCGGCACTGACCACCAGGTAAGGCGTGCAGTCGTTGTCCAGTATCCACTCGAACAGGGCACGTATCAGATACGGCCGATTCGATGTCATTCCTGCATTTCCAACTCGGCTTCGGATAAACTTTCCCGGAATGCCGGCCGATCGAAGACCGACTGCATATACTTCTGCAACGGCTTCGTACTGCGCTCCGGCAACTTGATGTCGAGCTGCTTCAAACGCCACAGGATGGGCGCAAAACAGCAATCCACCAGTGTGAATTCTTCGTTCATGAAGAACGGCTTTTCAGCAAACACGGGCGCGACCGCAACGATACCTTCACGCAATTCATTGCGGGCCTTCGTCAGAGCTGCCTCTCTGCCCTTGCCTGCCAGCAACAGGTCAACCTTGCTGCACCAGTCACGCTCAATACGATGAATCAACAGGCGGCTCTGCGCCCGGGTGACCGGATATACCGGCAACAGCGGCGGGTGCGGAAAGCGCTCATCGAGATACTCCATGATGACAACCGACTCATAGAGCACCAAATCCCGATCCAGCAATGTTGGCACCGCGTTATAGGGGTTCAGTTCCGCCAGGTCTTCCGGCTTGTTGTTCGGGTCGACATCAACGATGTCGACGGTAACGCCCTTCTCCGCCAGCACCATGCGTACACGGTGGCTGTAATGATCTTGAGGATCAGAGAACAGGGTCATCGCGGACCGTTTTGTCACTACACTCATTGCACTGAGCTCTCGCAGCTAAAGTGGTGGAGTGACACCATCAGGTGCCACTCCAGGACCCACAGGCCTTGGCCGTGGTTAGTGGTAGGCCTTGTGGTACTCACGTGCCAACAACTTGGTCAACACGAGCAGCACGATGAGGAAGAGAATGACATAAACCCCCAGGCGCTCGCGCTCAACCCGGGTTGGCTCACCGACGTAATAAAGAAAATTGGTGATGTCATAGGCAGCCTGATCGAACTCTTCGGCGGACATCACGCCTGTGCCGTCTGCCACTTCGATCACGTCACAGCGCTCTTCAGTCATGGCCTCTCCGGTCAGCGCGTCGCGGCCATTGGCCGGCACCTCCGCGCACACCAGGTTGGGCACACCCTGCAGCTCAATCAGCGCGTGTGGCATACCGATGTTCGGATAGACCTTGTTGTTGGCGCCAAAGGGGCGCAGTGGATCAACGTAGAAGGCCCTGAGGAAGTTGTACACCCAGGTTTCACTACGCACGCGGGTGACCATGGTGAGGTCCGGCGGCGCAGCGCCAAACCAGTTTTGTGCCTGTTCACGGGGCATGGCGTTCTCCATCAGACCGCCAATGGCCTGATCGGTAAACACCAGGTTATCGAGGAAGACCTCATGTGGCACTTCCAGGAAATCTGCGGTCCGCTCATAACGCTGAAAGTCCAGCGAATGGCAACCCCAGCAATAGTTCATGTAAAGCTGGGCGCCCCGCTGCAGAGACGGCTTGTCGTGCAGATTGGGACGGAAGCGCTCCATATCCCAATCACCACTGGGCGCCGCTTGTGCGAGCGTCGGCGCCAGAAAACTCACAGCCAGTGCTAGCAGAAGAAATTTCATCGCGTCGTCACCCTCTCCGGTACAGGCTTGGTGCGCTCAACCCTGGTGTACCAGGGCATCAGAATAAAGTACGCAAAGTAGACAAACGTACAGATCTGGGCGAGCACGGTCGCCATGGGGCCTGCCGGAATGGTGCCCAGATAGCCGAGGATGAAGAAGCTGACCACAAACAGGCCAAGCATGACCTTGGAGTACATGCCCTTGTAACGGATGGACTTAACCGGACTGCGATCCAACCAGGGCAGCACTGCCGGCACGGCAATGGCGGCACCCATCACCACCAGGCCAAGGAACTTGGCATCGAAACCGAACAGCGGGAAAGTTGCCGCACGCAACATCGCGTAGAACGGTGTGTAGTACCACACAGGCGCAATGTGTTCCGGTGTGGCCAACGGGTCAGCCCGTTCGAAGTTCGGGTGTTCAATAAAGTACCCGCCCATCTCAGGCATGAAGAACACCACGCCGCAGAACAGGATCAGGAAGATCACGATCGCCGGCAGATCGTGCCCGATGGTGTAGTACGGATGAAACGGAACGCCGTCCTTCGGAATACCGTTCTCATCCTTGTCTTTCTTGATTTCAATACCGTCCGGGTTGTTGGAACCCACGTGATGCAGTGCAATGATGTGGATAAACACCAGCATCACCAGCACCAGCGGCAGCGCGATCACGTGCAGCGCAAAGAAGCGGTTCAGCGTGATCTCGGACATGACGAAGTCACCACGTACCCACTCCATCAGGTCCGGCCCGATAACTGGTACGGCGCCGACAAGCGACACAATCACCTGAGCGCCCCAGAAGCTCATATTGCCCCAGGGCAGCAGGTAGCCGAAGAAACCTTCCGCCATCAGTACAACGAAGATCGCCATACCAATGAGCCACAGCAGCTCTCGCGGTTTGCGATAGGAGCCATACATCAAACCACGGAACATGTGCAGATAGACGACAATGAAGAATGCCGACGCACCGGTTGAGTGCATGTAGCGCAACAGCCAGCCGAACTCCACATCACGCATGATGTACTCGACTGACGCAAATGCCTCCTCACCGCTTGGAACGTAGCTCATCGTGAGCCAGATGCCGGTGACAATTTGATTGACCAGTACCACCAGCGACAAAACACCGAAGACATACCAGAAGTTCAGGTTCTTCGGCGCGTAGTACTTGGTCATGTGGTACTGCATGGTCTCGGTGACGGGCATGCGCTCGTCGATCCATGCCATGAAACGGGACCACGCTGTATCTTTCTTGGCCTCTTGCTGCTCCATCAGGCGGTCTCCTCATCCACACCAATCACAATGGTCGTATCGTTCTCGAACATGTGAGGAGGCACCTGCAGGTTGGACGGCGCGGGCACACCACGTACGACTCGGCCAGCAAGATCAAACCGCGAGCCATGGCAGGCACAGAAGAAACCACCACGCCAGTTGGCGTCGAAAGGCTGTGGCTGCACTTCCGGCAGGAATTGCGGAGAACAGCCCAGGTGTGTGCAGAGCCCGACCATCACGGAGATTTCGGGGCGCCGCGAGCGCCAGAGATTCTGCGCGTAAGGGGGCTGCTGTTCTTCGTTCTCGGAAAGCGGGTCTGCCATGCGCGGATTCTGCGCTTCCAGGCCATCAATCATTTCCTGGGTGCGATAGAGGATGAAGACAGGCCGACCACGCCAGGACGGTATGGGGCCCAGCATCTCCCCAGGGCGTAGCTTGGAGATATCGACCGTAATCGGCGCACCCAATGCCCGGGCTTTGGCGCTGGGACTCCAGGACCTGACAAATGGCACGGCGGCGCCCACCACGCCGATCCCCCCCACGACTGACGTCGCTCCTATCAGAAAGTAGCGACGCTGCAGATTGATTTCGTCACCACTCACGGCATGGCTCCATTACAGACCTCGAATCTTGCAGACGTATTCGGAATTCCAGGATCTTGGCGCTGGCAGAAATGCTGGCACCAAGATCGCGCCAGCTTACCACAAGCTGACACTCGGGGCGGGCGACTGTCCGGCTTCCCGGGCCGGTCAATGGCTGAAGAATCAGCGCGGCACCCGCAAACAGCCGACGGGCCGCCAATGGGCGGCCCGTCAGGCAGAATCAGCGCTTGGAGTACTGCGGGCGCTTGCGCGCTTTGCGCAGGCCGACTTTCTTTCGCTCAACTTCGCGCGCGTCGCGGGTCAGAAAGCCCGCCTGACGCATCGGCGAGCGCAGGGTCTCGTCGTACTCAACCAGGGCACGTGCAATGCCGTGCCGGATCGCACCGGCCTGGCCGGAGCCACCGCCGCCACGAACCGTTACCCGGACATCGAATTGGTCGACCATCTGGGCCACCTCAAGAGGCTGGCGGACGACCATGCGGGCTGTCTCCCGACCGAAGTAACGGTCCAGTGGCTGGCCGTTGACCAGGATCTGTCCGTTACCACGTGCCAGGAACACGCGAGCCGCCGAGGTTTTGCGGCGGCCGGTACCATAATTTTGTGCTTCTGCCATTGCCTCAGACTTCCAGTGGTTGCGGCTGCTGAGCGCTGTGCGGATGCTCAGCGCCGGCATAGACCTTCAGCTTCTTGAACATGGCGCGGCCCAGCGGGTTGCGCGGCATCATGCCCTTGACAGCGGTTTCAATGGTGCGCTCAGGATGCTTCTCACGCAGTTCCTCAAAGTTGACCGCCTTGATACCGCCCGGGTAACCCGTGTGGCGATAGTACATCTTGTCGGTGGTCTTGCGGCCGGTAACTCGGACCTTGTCGGCATTGATCACCACGATGTAATCGCCCGTATCCACGTTGGGCGTGTACTCGGCCTTGTGCTTACCACGCAGGCGATGGGCGATCTCGGAAGCCAGCCGACCCAGGGTCCGGTCCGTCGCGTCGATCAGGTACCAGTCGTGGCGCACATCCTGCGCACGAATGCTCAAAGTTTTCATGAAGATAAATTCTGGGGCCAGATTCAGGGAGCGCGCATGTTATAGGAGCGGACCCACTTTGACAACTGATGTGGCCCGTTGCCGTCCGGTTAGCCGCCGCACCGGCCTTCCGTCGACAGAGCGCCCGCGCAGCGAGCAGGCCGGGGTCAGGCCAGGTGGCTGCGGCCCAGATAGTCATGAGACTGCATCTCCAGCAGCCTGCTGGTGGTCCGCTCGAACTCAAATGCCAGGCGGCGACCCTGGTACAGCTCCGTGATGGGCGCCTCCGCCGACAGGATCAGCTTGACGTGCCGGTCATAGAACTCATCAACCAGGCTGATGAAGCGTCTGGCAGCATCCTCGTTGTGGGTCCGGAACACCGGAACATCGCTGACCACAACAGCGTGGAAGATCCGCGCCAGCTCAATGTAGTCATTCTGGCTGCGGGGGCCTTCACACAGGGCGCTGAAATCAAACCAGGCCACGTCGTCACCGCACATCCGGCACGGGATGTCGCGCCCTTCGATTTCCAGCTGCGTATCGCGCTCCACAGCTTCGGCATCCGGCACCAGCGCGTGAAAGCTGCGGGCAAGACTCGCTTCTGCGCCGTCATCCAACGGACAGTGGTAGATCTCGGCCCGCTCCAGCACCCGCAACCGATAGTCCACCGTAGAGACCACTTCCAGTACGCGTGTGTGGCGCTTGAGCAGGTCAATAGCGGGCAGGAAGCGGCGCCGCTGCAAGCCGTTCTCGTAGAGCCGGTCCGGCTCGACATTGGAGGTCGCCACCAGCGTCACGCCACGGTCAAACAGCGACCGCAGCAGTTCAGCCAGGATCATGGCGTCACCAATGTCCGACACAAAGAACTCATCGAAGCAGAGCACACTGGCCTCGGCGGCCAGGTCTGCCGCCACCAGTTCCAACGGATTGCGGTTGCCGGCAAGCCGGGTCAGATCCCGGTGAACCCGCTGCATGAATCGGTGGAAGTGCACCCGGCGCTTCTGCTCGAACGGCAGGCTGTCGAAAAACAGGTCCACCAGAAAGGTCTTGCCGCGGCCCACACCGCCCCAAATGTAGAGGCCGGTTTCCGGTTCCGGCTGGCGCCGCAGCACCCAGCGCGGAACGAGATCGAGCCATCTGGACCGCGCCCGGCGCCCGGCGATCAGTCGCTCGTACAGGTCTTCCAGCGCGGCAACGACCAGGCGCTGCTGCGGATCATCGGTGATCGCTCCGGCATCCACCAGCGCCTGATAACGACGCAGCGGACCGGACACATCGGGCAGTGGCCGGTCATGGGACAAGGGCTGATTTGCCTGGCTGGAACCGGGCGCCGGAGCGGTCATGGTGACTGGTTAGTACTCCCTGAGCGGGCGGAAAGCCGCAAACTGTACCGAGACCGGCCTACAAATCCAATGGACGCCCTGCCGGACTCAGGAGCGCCATGCTATTGTGGTGGGCTGTCATTGTGATCTGTGGACTGTCCATGAGCGCGCTGGCCCGCTATCTGCTCCTGCCTGCCATCATTGGCGCCCTGGTGGGTTACGGGGTCATTCTGCTGCAACGCCAGCAGGCCACCACCGTGCCTGTCCCGGACCAGGCACCCGCTGCACCGGCGAATGCCGGTTATGCCGACGCCGTGGCGGCGGCCGCACCTGCCGTGGTCAACATCTACTCCACGCAAGTTCTGCGACCGCGCCGCCATCCGCTCTGTGACATGCCCAGATACCAGGATCTGTGCGACTCCTATGCCGGCCCCGCACGGCGCATGCAAAGCTCCCTCGGCAGCGGCGTGATCGTCCGCGAAGACGGCCATATCCTCACCAATGCCCATGTCATCGCCAACGCCGACGAAATCCTGGTGGCCTTCCACAATGACCTGACGGCTACCGCGACCCTGGTGGGCACAGACCCGGAAACGGATCTGGCTGTGATCCGGGTTAACGCCGAGAACCTGACGCCCATCAGCATCGGCTCCTCGGATCAGGCCCGGGTCGGCGACATTGTGCTGGCCATCGGCAATCCATTTGGCATTGGCCAGACGGTCTCGAAAGGCATCATCAGCGCCAAGGGCCGGCACGGATTGAGCGCCAGCCCCTATGAAGACTTTATCCAGACCGATGCAGCGATCAATCCCGGCAACTCAGGCGGCGCCCTGGTCGACACCCAGGGGCGTCTGATTGGCATCAATGCGCTGATCTACAGCCAGAACGGCGGCTCCCAGGGCATCGGATTTGCCATTCCCGGACAGCTGGCACTGAACGTGATGGATGAACTGATTCGCGAGGGCCGCGTGATCCGCGGATTTCTGGGCGTCGAGATCAGCAACCTGCCAACCACCACTGACGGCATGGGTCTGGTGGTGGCGGAGGTGCTGGACGGCTCACCTGCTGCCGAGGCCGGCATTGAGCCTGGCGATGTCGTGCTGGCCGTTAACGGCCAGCCGGCGGCAAACGCGCGTGTCGTGACACGGCAGATCGCGCTGACAGAACCCGGCACTCAGATACAGCTGCGTCTGATCCGCGATGGTGAGCCCATCGATGTCGAGGCCACAGCAGGGGTGCGCCCGATTCCCGACTGACCCCTAACAGGTTGCTGAAAAACGATCTAATGATCGCTTTTCAGCCTGTGGAAGCCATCCTTGGCTTCCACAGGGCACGACGAATCAAACACCTACGTGTTTGATTCGCGCTGCGCCATCCCTGGCGCGACTCTAACAGGCCGTTTTTCAACGGCCTGCTAACCATTGCCTGGCCGCTCCAGGGCTTGCGCAGTGTTCAGGCCGGGCGGTTGTGGTCAAAGCCGGGCAGGCGCACTTCAGCTGCCCGGGCATGGGCTTGCAGCCCCTCGCCATGCGCCAGGGTGGCGGCGATTCGTGCCAGAGGCTCCGCACCACTTGCGGTACAGCGAATCAGCGAGCTGCGTTTCTGAAAGTCATAAACGCCCAGTGGTGAGCTGTACCGTGCCGTGCCAAAGGTCGGCAGCACATGGCTCGGGCCGGCCGCATAGTCCCCTATGGTCTCCGGGGTATAGGGCCCCATGAAGATGGCGCCGGCATGACGAATGTCCGGCAGCAACGCATCCGGGTCGGCCACTGCGAGCTCGAGATGCTCCGGCGCAATGCGGTTCGCTATGGCAACCGCTTCGTTCAGGTCACGGGTTTGAATCAATGCGCCGCGGCCGGTCAGCGAACGCCGGATAATGTCGGCCCGCACCATGTCGGGCAGCAGCGCTTCAATGCGGTCGTTCACGCGCTGCAGAAAATCCGTATCCGGCGACAGCAAAATGGCCTGCGCCGCTTCATCATGTTCGGCCTGGGAGAATAGATCCAGCACGGCCCAGTCGACGTCGGTGGTGCCATCGGCAATGATCAGGATTTCACTTGGACCAGCGATGGAGTCGATGCCAACCGGCCCGAACACCATGCGCTTGGCCGCAGCGACAAATGCCCCACCGGGTCCGACGATTTTGTCGACCCTGGGTACCGTCTCCGTACCATAGGCCAGTGCCGCGATGGCCTGTGCACCACCGACCGTATAAACCTGATCAACACCTGCCACATGCATGGCCGCCATAACCAGCGGGTTGCGCGCGCCACCTGGGGTCGGGACCGTCACCACAACTTCACCAACGCCGGCCACCCGCGCAGGTATCACGGTCATCAACACGGTCGACGGATAGGCCGCCTGCCCACCGGGCACGTACACGCCAGCGCGATCCAGGGGCCGGACCAGCACGCCCAGGCCATTGCCGTGCGCATCCTGGATCTCCCAGGATGCCTGCTGCTGGTGTTCGTGATAACTGCGTATGCGTGCCGCCGCATCTTGCAGCGCCTGACGCTGCACGGCATCAAGCTGCTCAAAGCAGGACCGCAGTTCGTCTGCACCAACGCGCAGCTCACCGGCATCTGTCAGCGGCAGATTGTCAAAGCGGGCGCAGTACTCCAGCAAAGCTGCGTCACCGCGCTTGCGGACGTCAGCAATAATCTCGCGCGCGGCCCGATTGACCGCGTCATCCTCGGACACATCCCAGAATGTCAGTGCCGCCAGATCGAGGTCGAAACCGGCGTCGGCGCTGTTCAAGCGTCGAATCAATGGGCTACTCATGCTGAACTCCTGCGGCCGGCAGACGGCTGGCGCCTGGCCGCCACCACCTGGCGCAGCCGGTCGAGCAAAGCCTCCACTTCAGCAAAACGCATTTTCTGCGAAGCCCGGTTCACGATGACCCGGCTGCTGATGTCGGCGATCTGCTCGGCAGCCTGCAGACCATTGGCCTTCAACGTATTGCCGGTATCCACCACGTCAACGATCAGGTCGGCCAGCCCCATCACCGGCGCGATCTCCATAGCACCGCTGAGCTTGATGACTTCCACCTGCCGACCTTGCTCGGCAAAGTAGGCTTTGGCGATGTTGACGTACTTGGTCGCCACCCGCAGCGTCCCCTGCGTCGGTACAGCTCCGGCCGCGCGCCCGACAGGTACTGCCGTCATGATCCGGCAGCGGGCGATGTTCAGATCAAGGCGCTCGTAGAAGTCGCCATCACCATACTCAAGCAGCGTGTCCTTGCCGGTAATGCCGAGATCGGCCGCGCCATATTCAACGTAAACCGGCACATCGGACCCGCGCACCACCACCAGACGGGCACGCCCGCAGGCACTGTCGAAAATCAGCTTGCGGCTGCCAGCCATGGACTCGGCCGGTTCAATACCAGCCTCAGCCAGCATGGGCAGGCACTCCTCAAGAATGCGGCCGCGATTCAATGCAATGGTCAGGGGCTCAGACACGACAGGCTCGATTCAGGTCAGAAGGACGGGTTCAGTGGTCAGAAATCAGTGGCCGGAAAGGCGTTGCACTTTGCCGCCCAGCTGCTGCAATTTTTCCTCAATGCACTCGTAACCACGGTCGATATGATAAATGCGATCGATCAGGGTTTCACCGTCCGCCACCAGACCGGCCACCACCAGACTGAACGAAGCCCGCAAATCCGTGGCCATGACAGGTGCACCTCGCAGTTTGGGCACACCCTGTACCACCGCAATGGTATTGCCCTCCAGACTGATTTTGGCACCGAGCCGGTTGATCTCATGGATGTGCATGAAGCGGTTTTCAAAGATGGTCTCGGTCACAGTGCTGGTACCGTCAGCAATGGCCATCAGCGCCAGGAACTGCGCCTGCATGTCTGTCGGAAACCCGGGATAGGGCGCGGTCCGAATATCGACGGCCTTGGGCCGCCGGCCATGCATGTCGAGACTGATCCAGTCAGGACCTTCTTCGATGTCGGCACCGGTCTGGCGCAGCTTGATCAGGACGGCCTCCAGCGTTTCCGGACAGGTCTCATGCAGCATGACCCGGCCACCGGTTGCTGCCGCCGCAATCAGATAAGTGCCGGTTTCAACCCGGTCGGGCATCACATCGTAGTGACAGCCGTGCAACTCAGGCACGCCCTCAATGACGATGGTCGCGGTACCCTGCCCCTCGACTCTGGCGCCCATGGCAATCAGACACTGCGCCAGATCAACAATCTCCGGCTCGCGGGCGGCGTTCTCCAGAACCGTTGTGCCATCAGCCAGCGCAGCGGCCATCATCAGGTTTTCAGTGCCGCCCACCGTACTGACATCCATAAAGATATGGGCGCCCTTCAGACGGCCATTGCTGCGCGCAATAACATAACCGTCAGAAACCTCGATTCGCGCGCCCATGGCCTCCAGCCCCTTAAGGTGCTGGTCCACTGGACGCGGACCTATCGCACAGCCGCCCGGCAATGACACCTTGGCCTCACCGTGCCGCGCCAGCAAAGGGCCTAACACGGTAAAAGACGCCCGCATGGTCTTGACCACCTCATAGGGCGCCAGACAGTTTGTGGCCGACTTGGACACGGCGACGTTCAGTTTTTCGTCTATGGTGACTTCCACCCCCATGCAACCGAGCAACTCGATCATGGTGGTGACATCGTGCAGGTGCGGCACATTACCGATG
>SKXG01000118.1 GCA_007128525.1 Pseudomonadales bacterium
AGCGCCCGAAACCCGGCACGCTCTGCGAGCAGTGCACTATAGGCATTAATGGTCCCAACGACCTGCAGCGGCCGCTCCTGGGTCAGCGCCTCTCGGAACCGCCGGCCTGCCGAATCCAGCTGCGTCATGCTGCCTCCCTCATATCAGCCTGGCTTGTGCGCAACACCAGCCAGAACATCAGTATCGCCCCCGTGATAACCGCCACTGAAGCGATGCCCAAAAACGGATCCAGTTGGGCCTGCGGAACCAGCGCACCATACAGCAGAAACAGACACACCGACATCAGCAAAGCACCGCCCTGATGCAGGAAAAACTGTACCTTCGCCAGCACTGCGGTGCTGTGCTCCTGCAGCCAGAGGCGGTGGATGACGGCATAGATGAGCGACAGTACAAAGCCTACCAACAGTATGTGCGCGTGTGTGACATGCTGAATGTGATTGGCGCTCGAAGCCATATAGATTCCCAATGCCATGCCAGCGATGGCATACACCAAGCCCCACAACAGATATTGACGATCGACTTTCATTGTTATCTCCCCAATATGGTCCAGCCTTAACAGGCCGTTGAAAACGGCACTCCGATTATCTGCCGGTCTGTAGTGGCCAGCAACATGCCAGGTTCTGCTCAGTCAATGCCTGCCAGAAACTGCTGCAACAGTTCGTTGACGGCATCGGGCGCTTCCTGCATCACCCAGTGGCCGGCTCCCGCGACCAAGTGCGTGCCGGAGAATCGGGTACAAACCTCTTCCATGCGTTGCAGTGCGCCAGGCGACTGATAGGGTCCCCAGTCCCGATCACCGGCAATGAAGCATGCGGGCCTTTCGATGCGACGACCGCTGAAGCCGACCTGCCATGCGCGAAGCGCCGGGTCAGCAGCTGCGCGGTACCAGTTCAACCCGCCCTGGAAGCTGGTACGGGTAAAGCTCTCCGCATAGACCTCCAAAGCTTCTTCGCTCAGCCAGGGCATCGCAACGGGCTGAGCGGCCTCGCTCCGGATGCGCGCAACCACCTCCGGCATGGTTTGATCAGCCGGCATGATGTAGTAGTCGGGGATCTGCGCCAGCATGTCGGCACTGGCCGACGCCAGGGGTTTCGGCCTGTTGCCGGGCCAGTCACCGCTCTTGGCGTAGAAATAATCGGACAGGAAGTTGTCAACGCCGGACGCAACTTGCCACATATCGGAATTGGCCTCTGCAGTGCAGAAATAACGCTGATAGTGCTGACGCGGCGGAGTCAGATCGGACAACCGCTTCCCCTGCCCTGCTGTTCGCGGGGACGCGTGCTCTCCGGACGGTGGGCCGGCAAAAGGCGCGCTCATCATCACCAGCGCCTGAAACCGCTCCGGCCGCGACAGTAGCGTCCAGGCCGCCACCGGTGACCCAAAGTCATGCCCAATAACGCAGCGCACCTCCGCAATGCCCAGCACATCCAGCAGAGCTGTCAGATCCGCGGTCAGGTTACTGAATTGAAAGGGTTCAATGCTGTCGTTGTAGCTGTGTGTTGCCGGCCTGGTCTGGCCATAGCCGCGTTGGTCCGGCGCGATCACGTAATAGCCCGCCCGCGCCAGTGCAGTCAGCTGGTGGCGCCAGCTGAACGACAGTTCCGGGAAGCCATGCAGCAGCAGCAGACAGGGATTGCCGGGTGTACCAGCGATCAGACAATGCATGGTCAGGCCGTTGCCATTGTTCACACGCAGCTGCTGCACGCCCGCAGGCAATGGCCAATCCGTCACAGGCTTCTCCATTAGTTTAGTTCCATGCTGGCTTTATTGCAGTCTGATGGTAGCCTGAGCCGCAATTCTGAGCCACACAACTGGGCCAGCGCGGGAAGCTCCCTATGCAGAACAGGATCTTCGACCACGTCGTCGAGAGTCTGCAGGATGCCGTCTTTCTGGTCAGGAAACCGGAACGGCACCTTCACTACGCCAATCGGGCGGCAGTGGAGCTGTTCGGCTACAGTCGGCAGGAACTGATCGGCAGTTCGACGGAGCTGTTGCATGTAGATCGCGCCCACTACGAAGCCTTTCATGAGATGACAGCACCGGTTGTCATGGGCGAGCACAAAACCTTCCAAGGCCGGTTTCGGATGAAGCGAAAGAGTGGCGAGGTGTTCAGTTCCGCCCACTCAGTCACACTGTTTGCTGATGATGACGGCCAGACCTATGTGGTCAGCGTTGTCCGGGATATCTCGATCGAAGAACAACAGGCTCAGCGCATTCAGCAGAGCGAGTCACTGCTCAGCATGATTGCTGACAACCTGCGCGAGGTGATCTGGGTCAGCAACAGCGACAAGACCCAGGTGGAATATGTCAGTCCTGCCTATGAAAAGCATTGGGGCCACAGGGTCGACGACCTCTATGCAGACCCCATGGCCATTGCCCGGGTCATTCATCCGGACGACAGACTGCATGTCGGCGAACAAATCGTGCAGCAAGCGCTGGAGCCTCATGATGTCCAGTATCGGATCGTTCGCCCGGATGGCGAGATTCGCTGGATCTGGGATCGCACTGTGCCCATACGCGACGATTCTGGTCAGGTCACCCGAATCCTGGGCATCGCCGAGGACATTACGGACCTCAAGCGCCATGAAGCGGAAATGCTGCACGCTCAAAAGATGGAGGCTGTTGGCCGACTGACTGGCGGCATCGCCCACGATTTCAACAACATGCTGACGGTCATTATGGGCAATGCCGAGATGCTGTTGCAGGATCTTGCAGACCGCCCTGACAGCCAGGTTCTGGCGCAAAGTCTGTACAAGGCGAGCCAGCGCGCAGCCGACCTGACAAGCCGACTGATGGCCTTCGCACGACAGCAGCCCGTGCAGCGTGACCGCATGGAGATGAACCAACTGATCGAAGACCTCCTGCAACTGTTGCGACAGTCGCTCGGCGAAGACATCCAGATCATCACACGCCTGGCGGACGACACCTGGGCTGTCGCCGCAGACCGGTCCCAGCTGGAGGCGAGCCTGATGAACCTGGTGGTGAACGCCAGAGATGCGATGCCTCAGGGCGGGCAGCTGACCATTTCAACCCGAAATGTTCGTCGGCGCGGACCACCAGCACCTGGCAAAGTCAGCACGCAGTTGCCGAGCCAAAGCGCGGACGCTGATCCCAGCACATCGACTGACTGGGTAGAGATTCAGATTCAGGACACAGGCACCGGCATCACACCGGACATCATCGACAAGATCTTTGAACCCTTTTTCACCACCAAGGGGCCAGGCCAAGGTACCGGCATGGGCCTGAGCATGGTGTTTGGGTTCGTGAACGACGCCGGCGGACACATTGAGGTTGACAGCACACCTGGACAAGGCAGCACCTTCCGGCTGCACCTGACACGGCATATTGAAGAGTCGGACCAGCCTGTACGTGCAGAGCCCGAATCACTGCCAGGCACCGAGCATCTGTTGCTGGTTGAGGACGAAGCGCTGGTCCGCGCTTTGTTGGCGGTTCAGTTGCGTGATCTCGGCTATCAGGTCAGCGAAGCAGCCGATGGGCCAGAGGCGCTGCGCGTCTTTCAAGCGCAACCGGACATCGCGATGCTGGTTTCGGATGTCATCATGCCCGGCGGGCTGAGCGGCCCGGCGCTGGCCAGTCAGTTGCGAACCCTGCACCCGAATCTGCCGGTTCTGTTCATCTCCGGCCACGGTGCAGAAGCGGCGCTGGCCAATGCCGGCCTGCCAGATGACACGCCAGTCTTGCACAAGCCTTTTCCGATCCGTGATCTAACGAGAAAAATCCGTGCACTGCTGGACCAATGACGACTCAATCGAACTGCAGTCGCGCCAGCAGCCAGGCAGCTGCATCAGGGTCATCCAGGCCCCCATACGCCAGCGTTGATGGTGACACGCGGGCACGCAGGAAAGCAGCCGCTACAGGTTCACTGAGGTAGCGGGCCAGAATGCCGGCCTGCAGCAAAACCGCCATACGTTCGGTCAGCACCCGCGCAACAAATGGATCGTCCAGCACGCCGTCCAGAGATCGCTCGAGCCCGTCCACAGCGTGGTCGTAGCCGGCATCAAAACCCTGCGCACGACGCAATTCCTTGATCAGCACGTCACGGGTCTCAGGAGAGCGTGACAACGCACGAAGCACATCAAGACATTGGACATTGCCGCTGCCTTCCCAGATCGAATTGACCGGCGCCTCACGATAGAGGCGTGGCATGATGTGCTCTTCGATATACCCCAGGCCACCCAGACACTCCTGGGCTTCGTTGACATGGGCCGGTGCCCGCTTGCAGATCCAATATTTGCCGATGGCCGTCACCAGGCGCACAAAGAGATTCTCACCCGGATCACCTTCCCGAACATCCAAAGCGTGCGCAACGCGCATGCTGAGCCACAGCGCTGCCTCGGCTTCCAGCACCAGATCGGCCACGACGTTGCGCATCAATGGCTGATCGATGAGGCGCCTGCCACCAACCTGACGATGCTGGATGTGATGCAGAACCTGGGTACAGGCCTGACGCATAATTGCGCTGGAACCCACCATACAGTTGAATCGGGTGAGTGCCACCATCTGAATAATGGTTGCCACACCACGTCCGGGTTCGCCGAGCAACCACGCAAAGGCGCCATCCAATTCCACTTCGGCCGATGCATTCGACCGGTTGCCCAGTTTGTCTTTCAGGCGCTGCAGGTACATGCCGTTGCGACCACCATCCGGGTGCACACGTGGCAACAGAAAACAGCTGAGCTTACCTTCGAGCTGTGCCAGCACCAGAAACAGATCACTCATGGGCGCGGAACAAAACCACTTGTGACCGGTTAACGCAAAGCTCTCACCGACTGGACTGGTCAGGTTCAGAGGCTCGGCCCGCGTGGTGTTGGCACGTACATCCGTACCGCCCTG
>SKXG01000300.1 GCA_007128525.1 Pseudomonadales bacterium
GATGCCCGATGCCGGGCCCTGGAAGTGTAGCTGAGTATCCTGGTTCTGCTTCGACAACCCGGAGCCGCCGAAGTGCGGCATCTGACCATGAGAGGATGCGGATGTCTACCCTGTAAAAGCCACAGTACAAGTGAGAAAATGGATTGGCTTCGGCACCGAGAAGGTATCAGCCCAATCGGCCGCCCGATCCAGGCACTGATCCTGATTTCCCGCTTACCTCCGCCGAGCAGAGTGCCGCCTGCCCTCCATGGCTTCCGAGTATGTTAACTACCGAACCGATGAACGCTGTGATGCCTGAAATACTGCCAAGCAGGCTCCCCATGTGGGGAGTAAACACAAGAGGAAGTAGTCATGAAAGAGCAAGACAAGCAAGGCGCAAACCCCGGCCAACAACAGCAAAGCCAACAAGACGACAAGGAAAAGCAACGCCAGCAAGAACAGGCTCAGCAGAAGCGCCAGCAGCAGGAAGGCCAGCAAGGCCAGCGAGGCCCGCAAGACCAGAAGGGTAAACAGCAGCAGTAGTCGTAAGCGCACTGGCGCCTGGTGATTACACTGGCGCAAGATGCAAAGGCAGGGAACCTCCCTCGATGTTCCCTGCCACTGTTTGCGTTGCGGCCTTGCATTTAATGTCTCGTCCGCCAAGCGCGTGCGATCTCTCCGATGTGCCGATGGTCTGTTCCACAGCAACCACCAACCACGCGAATCTGAGGATGCGTCTGCATTAACGCTGCATACTGTTGGCCCAGCTCCACCGGGTCACCTTCATCCAATTCTGTGCAGGCATCCAGTTCTTCATGGCTGAGGCAAGAGGCATTCGCACGCAGACCTCTCAGGCGCCGTAGCCAGGCACCATCATTGTCCAGCGCAGGTGCAAAGTGCGTCGGGTGCGCGCAGTTGATCATGTAATAGGCTGGATACCCGTCCGTTTCGGCGTCGGTCCGTGCAATGGCTGTGGCCAGCAATTCGCCACTGGGCAGACGCCCATCAGTCTCCACGGTATAGGAGATGACGACCGGAATGTCAGCGTCATGTGCCGCCAGCACAATGCCGATGGCTTCGTCGACATAATTGAGTGTGAAGCCCGACACCATATCAGCCTCCGTCTCAGCCAAGGTGTTGATTTGTGTGCTGTGATACCTGCGCGCCTTGTCTACGCTCATTCGCGCATCCGCACGATAACCGTCACCGCGCGGGCCGATGGTACCACTGACCACAATTGGCGTTGCCCTGGTGGCATGTTGATTACGCAGCGCGATCAGCATCTCGATCGCACGACGGTTGGCATCGGCCAACTCCGCCTGACTGTAGCCAATACGCTGAGCCCAGTCAGGATTGGCACGCCAGGTGGCCGCATCAAGTATGAAACCAAACTGATGTTGACGCGCGATATTCAAGTAGGGTTCAAAGTAGCGGTTCAGTGTTGCCACGCCGGCATCATCCTTTAGCAGGTCAAAGGCTGCAAAACAGGGCAGGTCCAGACCTTCATGAAAAACCAGCGTGGTCTCCAGGCCACCATCGGCCAGAAACAAATCATCACCAAGCTGCGGCAGGCTGTTTCTATAGGTGCTCATCGCCGTTTCTCCCGTAGTGATATTGCATCTAGTGGCACGCAGGATATGCTGGCGTCAGGTAGCACACTAAAGTCATTCCTGCTGCAAACCGGACAAATCGGCCATGTCAGGAACGCCACGCACCATTGCCATACTGGTTTTGCCGGAAACCACAGCCTCTGTGGTCTATGGCATGTTTGACCTGTTCCAGGGCGCCGGCCGGGACTGGCCTCTGATTACGCAGGGCGAACCAGGGCAGGCCCTGCTGAACGCCCTCCTGGTGAGTCGCGATGGTCGTCCGCTAACGGTATGCAACGGCATCACGATTGCGCCTCACGTTAGCCTGGACAGCTGCCCGGAGGACGCTGTGATCTGCGTACCCGAAGTCAATCAGGAGCCCGGGGCGTCTTTGCTGCCCGTTTACACGGATGAAATCGCCTGGCTCAGAGAACGCCACGCGCAGGGCGCGACTCTGGCTGCGGCCTGTTCAGGTGCCATGCTGTTCGCTGAAGCGGGACTGCTTGATGGGCAGGAGGCCACCACGCACTGGGCCTGGTGCGACGATATGCGAACGCGATTTCCGCGAGTCCAGGTATGCGAGCAACGTGCACTGGTGGTCAGTGGAGACGGCCAGCGGCTGGTCATGGCAGGTGGCGGCACCTCATTTCTTGACCTGGCGCTGTATCTCATTGCGCGTACCTGTGGGGTGGATGTGGCCATGCAGGTTGCGCGCGTCCATTTAATCGACTGGCATGCCATCGGTCAGCAGCCATTCGCTCGACTGGCACGCACGCGCCAGGTCGAAGATGTCGTCATCGCGCGCTGCCAGGAATGGATTGCCGAGAACTACAACGAAGCGAACCCAGTCACCGCCATGCAGCAAATGTCCGGGCTTGCAGAACGCACATTCGCACGACGCTTTCACCAGGCCACGGGCATGGCACCGATCGAGTACGTGCATGCACTAAGGCTCGAAGAAGCCAAGCAGCTGCTGGAAGCGAGCAAGCTGCCGGTGGAAGCCATTGCCAATGAAATCGGTTATGAAGACGCCGGCTATTTCGGACGGCTCTTTCGCAAGAAAGTGCAACTGACGCCGGCCCAGTACCGGCGCCGTTTCGGCAGGATGCATGGCGAGCTCAGTCATTAGTAGCGGTTGCACCAGTAGCGGTTGCACCCATTGTTCGGCCAGACAATCAGCCCTTGTTACAGCAATGAGAGCTGCGTTGAATCAAGGACCCCGTGCAACTGGCAGACCTGGCCGAAGCTTAATCGAATCCTAATGCTCCGCTTTGGGCAAGGCTCGTAGCAATCACTGCTCCCTGTAATATATTGCGTCAGCGTTCACAGTAACCTGTAGGGTTGACCTTCTAGTCTGCAGGTGGTCGACACAGGGAGTGCTCGGCGATGAGCGAAGAGTCCACCGGCGCTGGCGAAGACAAGCTGCTTCGTCTGGCCATTGAGTTATCACCCGCCGGTATGCTGGCCGTGGATGAGTCCGGCCGGATCACGCTCGTCAACCAGCAGTTTGCAGACTTGGTGCAGTACACCCCCGAGGAGCTGACCGGGCAGCCCATCGAACTCGTCGTCCCGGCGCGATTCCGGAATGACCATCCTCAGCATCGTCACGCCTACTTTCAGAACCTGCAGGCCCGTCCAATGGGAAATGGTCGCGACCTGTATGCCGTGCGCAAGGATGGACATGAAGTCCCTGTCGAGATCGGCCTGAACCCGGTCAAGCGTGGTGATCGAACGCTGGTACTGGCATCTGTGGTTGATATCAGTGCCCGGCGCCGGGCGGAAGCACGCTTTCAGGCTGCCGTCGAGTCATCCCCCAGCGGCATGTTGATGACGGATGCGGACGGTCGCATTTTGCTCGTCAATCAGGAAATCGAACGGACTTTCGGCTACAGCCGCTCCGAACTGATCGGCCAAAGCGTCGACGTACTGGTACCGGAACGTCTGCGCGTTGACCACCCGAGCCATCGCCACGGATTCTTCACAGCACCGCGCGCACGTCCCATGGGCGTTGGCCGTGATCTGTACGGCCTGCGCAAAGATGGTCGGGAAATTCTGATCGAGATAGGCCTGAACCCCATTACCACCGAAGAAGGCTTGTGCGTACTGTGCTCCGTGGTGGACATGACCGCGCGACGACAAACCGAAGATCAGCTGCAGCAAGCCCAGAAGATGGAAGCCATAGGTACCCTGGCTGGTGGCATCGCACACGATTTCAACAACATCCTGCTTAGCATTGTCGGTTACACAGAGCTGGTTCGAAACGGTGACAACCTCGAAACCCAGCAGAAAACCGACCTTGATCAGGTACTGGTCGCGGCAGATCGGGGCCGTCAGCTGGTGCAGCGGATCTTGACTTACAGCAGACAGAAAGACGTGGCACGAGCACCTCTGGACGCCAAGCAGACCGTGCATGAAATCCTGTCGTTGCTGCGTGCATCCCTACCGAAGACCATAGAAATCGATGAGATTCTCAGTGACAGCACGCCGCCTATATTGTCCGATGCCACACAGCTGCAGCAGGTCATCATGAACCTGGCCACCAACGCCGCAAATGCCATGGCAAATGGTGGCGTGCTGAGGGTCATGCTCGAGTCCTGCCAGGTAGACTCAGGCGATGACCTGGCGAAGAAGCTGACACCAGGGTTATATGCCCGAATACGGGTACAGGATACCGGTCATGGCATGACGGACGAGATCCGGGAAAGGGCCATGGAACCCTTCTTCACGACAGCGGGTACCGGTCGCGGTACCGGCCTGGGTCTGGCAGTGGTGCACGGCATTATCGAAGCGCATCAGGGCGCCATCGTCATTGACAGCATGCCCGATCAAGGCACCACGGTGGATGTCTATCTCCCCACCAGCGCGGCACTGGATGCGCAGTTACCGGAAGCGCCAACAGACGCAGATGATCGCCGCCACATACTTCTCGTCGAAGACGAGGTCTCGATTGCCGCAATGCTGCGCCGGCAGATCAACACGCTCGGCTACCGGGTGTCCATGCACACCTCGAGTCTCGCAGCGCTGGATAGCTTTCATCAATCCCCGGACAGTTTTGATCTGCTGGTTACCGACAACTCAATGCCCAAAATGACCGGTATGGCCCTGGCGCAAAAAGTGCTTGCGCAACGGCCGGATCTGCCCGTCCTGCTGATTTCAGGGCTGGCGGAAGTTGCCGATCCGCAGGAGCTGCGCGACGCCGGCATCACGGCCACGCTCGCCAAGCCGCACACCATGGATCAGCTTCGCGAAGCCGTTAGCACACTGCTGGGGCGAAA
>SKXG01000158.1 GCA_007128525.1 Pseudomonadales bacterium
ATTGCGGCGGCATTGACGAACCCGCCGATCACCGGCTGGCTGAGCAAGTTGACCACGCCGCCCATTTGCCACAGTCGCAGCAGCCACAGGAAAATACCCGCCTGCAGGCAGAGCACCAGGGCGATGCTGGCGTATTCATCCGTGAACGGTTCGGCGTGACGGCTCACCGCCGCAACCACCATCAGCGCAGCAACGGCAACCGGGCCCACCACCAGTTCGCGTGACGAACCGAATATCGCATACAACACCATAGGCACCAGGCAGGCGTACAAGCCTGCCTGTGCCGGTAATCCAGCCAGAAAAGCATAGGCCACCGCCTGCGGAATGGTGACGACGCCGAGCACGATTCCGGCAACCAGGTCGTGATTGAAATCCCGGCGGCGATAGTTCTGCAGCCGGTCGAGCAGCGGAATGTAACTGCGCCAGTCCGGCAGTCGTGGATCGAAACGAAATCTCAAGGTGTACCCGGCTCCCATCAGGAGAGGCTGTCATTCTCGGACTAGAATGCCTCAACGCTTGAGGTAAGGCGAATGACAAGTCGTCTGCGATGCGTGTCGCAGTCCATTCATGCGCCACAAGGCAATTACAGCCGCGTTACCAGAACAGGCAACAGAAATTGGAACCAGGCGATAATCTGTCGCCATGCATCGGGATAGACTTCCGAGCATTCAGAGGGCGGATCGACCGCCAGTTCTTCAGGCAATCGACTTCAGGGTGAGACGTGAATTACGAGTTTCTGCTCGGTAAGTTATTCCGGCTGGACAGTCAGCTTTTCGTGGTCAGCGCGCTGACAGAGCGTAATGGCATAACTATGGCGCGTGTGTTGGCCCGAGTTGACGACAGCCGTCTCATGCTCAGCCTGCCGGCACGTGTAGTGGCACAGCATCTCATCTGTGATCAGCTTGGCCGGGAGCCGCGTGCTGCGCCGGCCGCGTGGCAGCAAACAGCCTGAGTCGCGACGTTTTCCGGTTCGCGACGCGGCCCCGGTGATCTCTGGCGCGGCTTGCATGCCCTGCTAAGATGGCGCTTTGCATCAGGAGCCGCTGATGACCATCCGCGAATTGCTGACCCTGATGCCGTCGCAGGCGGTGGAAGACGGTGAACTCTGCGCCTATGCGCTGTTGGGTATGAGCCTACTGGTCTGCCGTCTGGAAGGAGAGGTCCGCGTCTTTGAAAATCGTTGTCCGGTTGATGGTGCCAGTCTCGACAGTGGCCGCTTGGCTGGCGCCATATTGCATTGCCCGAAGCACCAAGGCAGCTGGGACCTGCGCAGCGGTCGGCCTGTGACGGGTCAGGACAACCAGGCGCTGCGCCGTTTTGATGTGTTTGAGCACGACGGCAGCATTCAGATCGTCACCGGCTGAGCGGACTACCGCGGCGCCGGGCCAAGTCGGTCCAGATGCCAGACGTCGATGCCGGATGCCGGCTTCAGCCAGAAGCCACCACCGATGTTCAGAAAGTGGCGCTGCAGGCGCCTGCGATACCAGGCCGCAGGGCGTAGATGTACAGCGGGGTCGGTTCGGTCCTGATCGCAGATCTCCCAGTCCTCGGCAGACAACACCCCCAGAAAGAGCGCACCCCGGCACAGCTGCGCCAGATTGTCGATGGCAGCGGCGCAGGTGCGATCGTCCAATGACGGCAGCACATCGTTGCAGATGACCAGGTCGTAAGGGGCCCGGCTTTGGTAGTCCGCCACGGAAGCCTGAACCCACCCATATTTGCGGCACAGATAAGCGCTGTATTCAACGCCGTGACAGCGTGCGCTCGGAAATTGCTTCTGCAGCCCGTTCAGGATCCGGCCCATGCCACAGCCGACATCGAGCACGCGCCGCACCGGCAGCTCCAGGTAACGGGCATAGGCGGCGACAAACGCGGCCAGGCGCCGGGCGGATGCTGGGGACTGGGCTCGCGTTTTGGGGTCCAGGTAGTAGCGGCGGTAATAGGCGGCGTCAAAGTCCGGTTTCTGCTCAAGTTTGGAGTGCGACATCTGGGGTCCGTGGCATGTGCTTGCTGATATGCAAGGGTACCTCTGACCAACGCCCTGCGCGACGCGCCTTGCATCTGTACGCTTCAGTCCACGCAGAGGACACAAGGAGTTATTCAGAGGTACCCTAGGTCATCGAAGGGCGTTGCGGGAGAGAAAGATGGGGAGCGTTGCAGAAGATACGGACCTGATTGCGGCCCTGCAGGCAGCTGTCGGTGCCGATCAGGTGTTACACGGTGAGCGACTGGCCGAGCGGCCGGCCGGATTCTGGAGTCGTCACGCACTGCAGGCGCGCGCACTGGTGCGCCCGGCAACCACCGAAGAAGTCAGTGCGATACTGAAAGTTTGCCATCAGCGTCGGCAGCCGGTTATCACCCACGGTGGCCTGACCGGACTGGTCGGGGGTGCGATCTGCAGTGCTGACGACGTGGTGTTGTCGCTTGAGCGCATGAACCAGATCGAGGAGCTCGATCCGGTGGACAGACTGGCTCGGGTACAGGCCGGCGTCATACTGCAGCAGCTTCAGGAGGCGGCAGATGCCCAGGACCTGCTGTTTCCGCTCGACCTGGGCGGCCGCGGATCGGCCACCATAGGCGGCAATATTTCGACCAACGCCGGTGGCAATCGGGTGATTCGATATGGCATGACCCGTGATCTGGTCCTGGGCCTGGAAGCGGTGCTGGCGGATGGCACCGTCGTCTCGTCGATGAACCAGATGATCAAGAACAACACCGGCTATGACCTCAAGCAGCTGTTCATTGGCGCCGAAGGTACGCTCGGTGTGGTGACCCGGGCTGTCGTTAAGCTGAGTGAGAAGCCGCGCAGCCAGCAGACGCTGTTCGTGGCACTGAACAGTTTTGCTGAGGTAAAGCAGTTCCTGAAGCTGATGGATGCCCGGCTGGGCGGCGCACTGAGCGCCTTCGAAGTCATGTGGCAGAACTTCTACCGGCTGGTCACGACAGAGCCGGCAACGAACCAGGCGCCGCTGTCGCAGAACTATCCCTTTTATGCGCTGGTTGAGTCCATGGGCGGTGATCCGGAAGCCGACCAGGCACGCCTGGAAGCGGCGCTGGCAGATGCCTATGAAGCCGGGCTGATCCAGGACGCCGTGGTCGCACAGTCGGAAGCGCAGCGCAGCGCGCTTTGGGCCATGCGCGATGATGTACGGCAGATGGGGCGCGTCGGACCAGGCTCATCCTTCGATGTCAGCGTGCGGCTCTCGCGCATGGAAGACTACGTCAACGCCGTCAACGCGCGGCTGGCGGCGCGCTTCCCGGACTTTACCAACATCATTTTCGGCCATCTTGGTGACGGCAATCTGCATTTCTACGTGGCGCCCGGCCAGACTGGAGACGGCATCAAGGAAGCGGTCGAACGGGCTGTCTATGAGCCGCTGGCGGACTACGACGGCTCGATCTCCGCCGAACATGGCATCGGGCTCAGCAAGAAGGCCTACCTTTCACTGAGCCGCAGTGCTGATGAGATCCGCCTGATGCAGACGTTGAAACAGGCGCTGGACCCGCACAACCTTCTGAACCCGGGCCGGATCATCGATCCGGCCTGAGGGCTCTGAATTCTGTTGCCGCGCTCTAGCGGGTCGCGGGCGGTTCAATGGTGCGTGGGTTGACCAGCTTGCGGTCCAGAAACAGGGCCATGATGTCGATGACCTGGCGGCCAAAGTCCGGGACGGCATCGAAGGCATGTGGTGCGCCCTCGTAGATGTGCAGCTCCGCCTGGGCCCCGGTTTTCGTCAGCGCCTGATACAGGTTGATGCTGGCATTCACCGGTACCGTGGTGTCCTGGTTGCCGTGCACCAGCAGCGTTGGCGGAAATTTGCTGTGCACATAGGTGATCGGGCTGGCGCCGTCTTCGACCTCGCGGCTCGCTTCCGACCCGAGCAGTGCGGCCACTGCGCCGTCCACATTGTCCTTGCGCAGCAGCGTCGGCGGATAGATGGCGACAACCGTGCTGACGCTGGTTTCGACGCCGGGATTGCCGCCTTCGCCTTCGAACACCGGTGCATTGGGCGTCGCGGCGAGCATCAGGGCGAGATGGGCGCCGGCCGAGTTGCCGGACACAGCGATGCGTTGTGGGTCCATGTTCAGCTCCGGCGCCTTTGATCGGAACCAGCGCAGGGCCGCCTTGACGTCATGAATCTGAGCCGGCCAGCGCGCCTCACCGGACAACCGGTACTCCGTGCACAGGCACACGAACCCGAACCGGGCCATCTGAATGGCGTAGCCTCGGAGCTGCTTGCGGTCACCCGCCCACCAGGCGCCGCCGTGAATCAGGAGCAGACCGGGCCTGTTGCCGTCATCCGTTGGTGGCAAAAACAAATCGCCATGCAGGTCGCGATCGCCGGCCCGGCCAATAACCAGGTCATCCTGAATGGCCACTTGGCCGGGCATTTTGGTCAGCATCCGGGACCCCTCCTCTTGTATGACATGCGCTGCGTATTCAGGCCGCCATATTAGCAGCAGCCGGCCTGATCGCGGCGCATCTCGGCGCTTTGTGATGCGCTGCATTGGCACACAGGCGCCGCATATCGCAGAATCCGCAGACAGGCGGCAAGGACGCGGCAAGCGGGTCAGGGCCAATGACAGAGTCGAACACAGAGATATACCGGCTGGTCTTTCGGGGCGAGGTGCTGGACGGCCAGCATCCGGCCGTAGTCCGCAAACGCCTCGGGCAGGCACTGAAGCTGGAAGGCCAGAAGCTTGAGATGCTGTTCAGCGGCCAGCCCGTGCTGGTGAAGCGCGACGCTGACAAAGCCACGGCGGCCCGGTTTCTGGCGCTGTTTCGCGAAGCCGGCGCCCGTCTGCGCGTCCTGCCTGTTGAGCAGGCGTCCAGCG
>SKXG01000240.1 GCA_007128525.1 Pseudomonadales bacterium
CGCCGTCTGCGGCCACCGAACAACACACGCTTGCGCAGTCGCAATATTGACTACCTGCTTTACGCCCTGCTTGATCTGATCATCGACTCGGCATTTCCAATTCTGGAGCAGTTCGGGGACAGCATAGAAGACTTGGAAGATCGCCTGCTACAACGGCCAGATCGCAAGACTTTGAGCGATATACATGTACTGCGCCGGCACCTGCTGCTGTTGCGGCGCATGGTCTGGCCACAGCGCGAGCTGCTTGCCTCACTGCTGCGTGACGACATCGATCTGATTGAAACGCAGACTCAGCCCTTTCTGCGCGACTGCTACGACCACGCCATACAGATCATGGATCTGCAAGAAGGCTACCGAGAGATGACAGCGAGCCTGCTCGACGTTTACCTCTCCAGCATCAGCCACCGAACCAATGAAGTTATGCGTGTGCTGACCATTATTGCGACCATTTTCATTCCGCTGACCTTTATCGTCGGCATCTACGGCATGAACTTCGCGCATGAGGAAAGCCCCTGGGCCATGCCTGAGCTGTACTGGTATTACGGCTATCCGATGATCTGGGGTGTGATGATTTCGGTCACGCTGGGCATGCTGTGGTTCTTCAGGAGACGGAAGTGGTTGTAAGTTTGCAGTGTTCAACTCGGTTTTGACTTCGCCAAAATCCGATCCAAGTGATTGGCGAATGCCTGCCGATCGCGCTGATTCAAAGCCGGCGGGCCACCCGTGTCATGGCCGCTGGCACGCATGGTATCGAGGAAGTCCCGCATATTGAGCCGGCCGCGAATGTTCTCTTTCGTGTAAAGCTCACCGCGCGGACTAAGGGCAGTAGCACCGCGATCAATGGCGTCGGATGCCAGCGGGATGTCACTGGTAATCACCAGATCACCCGCAGCGACACGATCAACGATTTCGTTGTCGGCCACGTCAAAGCCGCCCGGCACTTGAATCGATTTGATATATGGAGATGGCGGCACGCGGATGTGTTGGTTGGCAACCAGCGTGAGAGGCGTCTGGGTGCGTGTCGCCGCCCGAAACAGAATCTCTTTGACGACAACCGGACAGGCATCGGCATCGACCCAGATGTTCATTGACCGCCCAACTGCGCAAACACATCCAGCGCCTGATCCAGTGTGTCGACCGCATGCACCTTGATATCCTTCAAAGCCGGGCGCGGCGCGTTGGCCTTGGGAATTATGGCTTGGCTGAAGCCATGCTTGGCCGCTTCACGAAGCCGCTCCTGGCCGTTGGCCACCGGGCGCACCTCACCGGTCAGGCCGAGTTCGCCGAACACGATCAGTTCGCGCGGCAGGGTCCGCCCCCGGAAACTCGACAGCACGGCCAGCAGCAGCGCCAGATCGGCGCCCGTCTCCATGATGCGCACCCCGCCGACAACGTTGGCAAACACATCCTGATCGGCCAGCGCGATACCGCAATGCCGGTGCAGCACGGCCAGATGCATCGCCAGGCGCTGCGCATCCAGACCAACAGCCACACGTCTGGGATAACCGCCCTGCACGGCATCAACCAAGGCCTGCAGCTCAACCAGCAGGGGCCGGGTGCCTTCCCAGGTGACGGTCGCGACACTACCGGGCGCGGGCTTGTCGCCGCGCTGCAGAAAGATCGCCGACGGATTGGGCACTTCCTTCATGCCCTTATCGGTCATCGCAAAGATGCCGAGTTCGTTCACCGCGCCGAAACGATTCTTTAGCCCGCGCAGTGTGCGGTAGCGCGAACCGGCCGGGCTGTCGAGCATGATGAAACAGTCAATCATGTGCTCAAGAACTTTGGGGCCGGCAATACTGCCTTCCTTGGTCACATGGCCGACCAGCACGATCACGGTCTTGGTCTGCTTGGCGAGCCGGGTAAAGAAGGCCGCCGTTTCGCGCACCTGGCTGACACTGCCCGGTACGCTCTCGATGTGTTCGAGCTGCATCACCTGAATGGAATCGAGCACGACGACCGCCGGCCGATATTCCTCAATCAGCCGGGCAATCTCTTCGGCGCGGGTTTCCGCCGCGACGCGCAATGCATCAAGCGGCAGGCCCAGACGCCGGGCACGCAGCGCGAGCTGCTGCAGCGACTCCTCACCGGAGACGTAGAGCACCTCGCTTTGGGCCGCCAGCCCAGTGGTCACCTGCAGCAGCAGCGTACTCTTGCCGGCACCGGGATCACCACCCATCAGCACCACGGAGCCTGGCACCAGGCCGCCACCGAGCACGCGGTCAAGCTCGGCCATGCCGGTGGCGATGCGGCTGCTGTCTTCGGCATCCACCTCGGCCAGACGCCGCACCTCGGCACCTACGCCGGCAAAGCCGAGCGCATCTGCCGAGCGGCTGCCAGAGCGGGCGGCACCCTTGGCCGAGCCCAGACTGATCCGGGTCAGCGTGTTCCACTCGCCACAGGCCGCGCACTGCCCCTGCCACTTGGCGTGCTCGGCACCACAGTCCGAACACACGTAGGCCGTTTTGACCTTGGCCATCGGCGCTTAACTCTCGAGTTCCGGATAGTTCGCGTAATCGGCCGGCGCGAGATTGTCGAATTTGGTCAGATTGCCAATGAACGACAGGCGTACGGTGCCAATAGGACCATTCCGCTGCTTGCCGATGATGATCTCCGCGGTACCCCGCTCAGGGGAGTCCGGGTTGTAAACCTCATCGCGGTAGATGAACAGAATGACGTCCGCATCCTGCTCAATGGCGCCCGATTCGCGCAGGTCTGACATCACCGGGCGCCGGTCGGTGCGGCTCTCCAGGCTCCGGTTCAGCTGCGACAGCGTCAGCACCGGGCACTTCAACTCCTTGGCGACAGCCTTCAGCGAGCGGGAGATTTCCGAGATCTCACCAGTGCGGTTGTCGGCCTTCTCGGAGCCTCGCATCAGCTGCAGATAGTCGATGGCGATCATTTTCAGGCCGCCATGGTCGCGCGCAATGCGCCGGGCACGGGTGCGGATTTCGTTCGGCGTCAGCGCCGGCGTGTCATCGATGAACAGCTGTTTGTCCTTGAGCATGCTGACGGCCGATGTGAAGCGGGGCCAGTCATCGTCGTGCATATCGCCGGTGCGCATCCGGGTCTGGTCGATCCGGCCCAGCGACGAAATCATCCGCATGATCAGCTGTTCAGCGGGCATCTCCATCGAGAACACCAGCACGGCACCATCGCCCTCCGTCATTACCGCGTGCTCAACCAGGTTCAACACGAAGGAGGTCTTACCCATCGACGGCCGGCCGGCGATGATGATCAGATCCGATGGCTGCAACCCGGCAGTCTTCTTGTCGATATCCACAAAGCCGGTAGGCAGGCCGGTAATCGGGTTGCGGGATTTGTACAGCTGCTCAATCTTGTCGACGGCCTGCGTCAGCAGCGGTACCACCGCCTGCGGCCCGCCCTCGTTGAGCTTGCCCTCGTGAATCCGGAAGATTTCGGACTCGGCCAGATCCAGCAACTCACGGCTGGGCCGCCCCTGCGGGGCAAATGCCGCCTCAGCAATCTTGTTGGAAGCGGCAATCAGCTGGCGCAGTGTCGACCGCTCACGGACGATCTGGGCATAGGCCTGGACGTTGCTGGCACCGGGCGTGTTCTCGGCCAGTCCCACGATGTAGGTGGCGCCGCCAACCTTGTCCAGCAGGGCCCGGCTGCTCAGCGCTTCCGCCACAGTGACCGCATCCAGCGGCTGGTTGTCATTGGCCAGCGCGTGCATGACCTCGAAGATGATCTGATGGCCCGGACGGTAGAAATCCCGCGGCGAGACCAGATCAGCCACGTTGAACCAGGCGTCGTTGTTCAGCATCAGTCCGCCGAGCACGGCCTGCTCGGCCTCGAAGGAGTTCGGCGGGACCTTCAGGCGGGCGGTATCGGAGAGCTGCTGGGCCACCGTACCCAGGTCGCTTACTGGTTCTCCGTATTCTTCGGGATAGGGTTCGGACATCAGTCAGTCTGGCACAGGTCGGCTTGCTGGTCGGTCAGTATCGCCGCTTGCAGGGACGTGTTCCAGTGGAGAAGTCGATCTGGGGAGCCGGCCAGCCGCGAGGCCGGTTGTCGGCCTCGCTCGTCTGAGCCAGTCAGCACACTTACTCTGGGATTACCGCCAGCTTGATCGTGACCGTGACCTCGCTGTGCAGCTGCAGGTCAATCTCGTACTCGCCTGCGAGGCGAATCACACCTTCCGGCATGCGTACTTCGGCACGGGTCACTTCGTGGCCGGCTGCGGCCAGGGCATCGGCGATGTCCTGGGTGCCAATCGAGCCGTAGAGCTTGCCTTCGTCACCGGCCTTGGCGGTGATGGTGATGGCCACGTCCGCCAGCTTCTCAGCGCGGGCCGTCGCTTCACCGAGGCGCTCATTGGCAACGCGTTCGAGTTCAGCGCGGCGCGCCTCGAACACATCCCGGTTCTCTTTTGTGGCGCGCACGGCTTTGCCCTGAGGGATCAGGAAGTTACGGGCGTAACCGCCTTTGACGGCGACTTCGTCACCAAGGTCACCCAGATTGGTAATACGGTCCAGCAAAATAACGTTCATCCGGGCCTCCGCTTACTTGTGCTGATCGGTGTACGGCAACAGGGCCAGATAACGGGCCCGCTTTACCGCTGTGGCCAGCTGGCGCTGGTAACGGGCGCTGGTACCGGTAATGCGGCTCGGGACAATCTTGCCGGTCTCGGTAATGTACTGCTTGAGCAGGTCGAGATCCTTGTAATCGATCTCTTTGATGCCCTCGGCCGTGAAACGGCAATACTTCTTGCGATTTCAGTCGCAATGGTGTGGCCGAACCTCATCTCGGATATTGTCAGTTTGGTCGCGTTCGTGGGCATTTACATGTAC
>SKXG01000317.1 GCA_007128525.1 Pseudomonadales bacterium
GCTTTCGGCTCCTCGCGTGTACCAGGCCGCATATCTATGGCTCGCGCCGCTGTCGTCAGCACACTTGCCGGAACACCGATGGCCGTAGCCCCGGCAGGCACATCGTCGACAACCACTGAGTTCGCAGCAACGGTTGCGCCTTCACCAATCGTCAGGTCCGGCAGGATACTGGCGTTGCTTCCTATATAGGCCCTCGCCCCAACTTTTACCCGGGCGTTGATCACCGCCTTGGGGGCCACGATGGCGCCCTCACCAAGCGCCACGCCATGCCCTACCATGGCCCCCACCAGGGCAACTGCTGATCGGGCAATGGTAGCCTCAGCGCCCACATAGACCTGCGGATATAGCGTAACCTCCTGGCTCAGCTCCACACCGAACAGATCCAGCCCTGGCGCTACAAGCGAAGCAAAAGGGACGCCGAACTCCAATACTCGAGCCCTGGCCTTTGCACGCCCCTCAGTGGTTCTGGTCACCAGGTTTACCACTGCGTCAGTCCCGGGATTCGCCCTACGCAAATGATCAAAGGGCCCGACCACGTCAAGCCCAAGCTTGCGCTGCCCAAGCAGCTCAGGATTGTCGTCAAGCAGCAATATCTGATCCCAACGCTGCTCAGCCTCATTGACGCGAATGGCGAGCCGGATGCCCTCAGCATTGCCGACACCGCACAGATACAGCGTACTCACGATGACTGCACCACATTCAACCGCTGCCAAGTGGGCTCTACGGGAACATCCTGGCTGTTCGGCCGTAGGCGCTCAGCAGCACCGGTCATCCAGTCTGTGCAGGTGTGGCATCGTTCTGGAAGATTGTCGTAGTCGCGGGCAAGGTGAATATCGCGATACTGTCCCAGCCTGGCCCACAGACTGGTCAAGGAGTCGTGCCAGGCATTGCCGTGAAAGTCCTCGCCCTCAGTGTCGCCAGAACACCGGGGCACCCGGCCATCCCAGAACACATGCATCATTGTGATCGCCCAGGGGCACGGAATTCGATCATCCTGGGAGATGCCGAGCCCTGTTTCCAGCTGGCCACCCCAGCTCAACTGCCGGCGAACCTTTACCACGGCATTGCGTGCCAGCCAGTGCGCCTTGTACTGCTCTACTTCATCCTCATTTTCATCCATGACGATAAACTGCGTCTGAATTGCCAGCGCCGAACCCAGCTCATCGCGACGTGCCAGCAGGCGTTCAGCATTGTCATAGACGACATCCCGATCAGCGTTGACACGATACTTTTCGAAGGATGCCTTCTTAAAGCCATCGATTCCGAACACGATCAGATGCGCGCCACAATTGAGCAGATCGTCGTGGAGGTCTGGCGTAACCAGCATGCCGTTGGTGTTGATGTTCAATGACTTCAGGCCAACAGAACGCCCGTAGTCCATGCACCTGAACAGCAATTCCGGCTCGAGAAAGGGCTCACCACAGAACGAGAACCAGACTTCTGTCTTTGGCGCCACCGCGGCAATCTCATCTGCACATTTCTGCCAAAGCTCGAACGGCAACGTACCTTTGGGCCGCTTCATAAATGGGTGATGGCACATGGTGCAGGCCAGATTGCACTCCGCGGTCAGCTCGATGGCAAATTTCTTGGGAAAGTGGAACTTGCCAAGTGTTGCGGCAATGCGTTCCAACTCGGGGGTGGACATGTGGCACCTCCTGCATGAGCAAAGATATTCAGACTGTCCTCAGGCCGCATGCACCCACCAGTAACAACAGGTGGCTAAGCAAATGTGACCAGGACGGTTCAAGGACGCTAGTGCACCAGGGGAGACGGTGCAGGTAGCTGATTAAAGTCAATGTCAGGCAAGCCGTTTACAACAGGCCAAAGACCGGCACTTCTGGCCACAAAGGTTTGACCGACGTAGGATGGGGCTGACCAATGTCAAAGGAGCGGGCCATGGGCCGGAGAACTGTGATAGCGGTAGCAGCCGGAGCGCTGATGAGCATGCTGCTGAATCCGACACTCGCAGCGGACAGCCGAATGACTGCCAATGCAGCATTTGTTGACAACGAGGGCCAATCAGTCGGATCAGCAAGGCTGGAGCAAGGCCCGCACGGCGTCTTGATCACCCTGGAGATGCACGGGCTGCCGGCCGGCCCCAAGGCGATACACATTCATGCTGTTGGCACCTGCGACGACCACGAGCATGGCTTTCAGGACTCAGCCGGACACTTAAATCCTGATGACCGAAAACATGGGCTGATGAATCCTGACGGTCCGGATGCCGGCGATCTGCCGAACTTCTATGTCCATGATGACGGCTATGCCTGGGCTGAGCTGTTCACGAGTCGGGCCAGCCTGGATGGCGCGATCGGTGCCAGAATACTTGACGACAGTGGCGCCGCTCTGGTCATCCACGAGAATCCGGATGATCACCACACCCAGCCGATCGGCGGTGCCGGCAGCCGGATCGCGTGCGGTGTCATCAAAATTGATTAGTCATGCCACACCAGCAAGACAATGCACCAGACCAGTTGTCTTAGCGCATTCTACATTAGCTACCTCTATATCAATGTGGTAAAAGGTCACTGAAGAGATTCCGCTCGACAGAGGGAGGTCCAGAGCTATGGAAAATCGCTTTCAGTTGCTTACAGCGCCACAACGCCGGCGGCTCATGACCACGCTGCTTGCCGGCGCCCTGCTGGCGGGAACTGCGGCGTCACTGGGAAAAGCAGAGGATGAACGTCAAGTCGAGGCACGGCAGCTCACTGCCAAGCTTTTTGAACAGCTGTCTACGGAGCTGACCACCGCCATGCAGGAAGGTGGGCCAGAAGCCGCCATACGCGTGTGTCGAGACTTGGCACCAGCCATCAAGGCAGAATTGTCACTGCAGTCCGGGGCCCAAGTAACGCGGGTCGGAACCCGTGTGCGCAACCCACTGCTCGGTCAGCCGAATGCACGCGAGCGCGAAGTGCTCGAGGAATTCCAGCTACAGCACGATGCTGGCACGGCATTTGCCGACATGGAGCACTTCGAGATCCTGCAGGCCGGATCACACCGGCAGGCCCTGTACATGCGGCCCATCGCCATACAACCGCCCTGCCTGAGCTGCCACGGTGCGACAGATGAGCTGTCTCCCGCTGTCAAAACCGCACTCCAGGACAGCTATCCACAGGACGCGGCAACCGGTTACAGCCTCGGCGAGTTACGCGGCGCGTTCAGCGTCACCTACGACCTGAAGGATTGACATCCATCCAGATCAGCCACCAGACACGCCTGGACATAACCACCTCTCGCAACCCATGCCGGACCAATGTACCAGAAAGTCATGGCCCGGCTTGGGTTCGCAGATGCGGAGAGCAGGCTTCAGTCGAAGTTGACGGTGTGCACTTCGCCATCGATGACCGTTACGTCCGTAGGCGCAACAAAATCCAGGCCATCATCAACCTCCGGATCATCGTCCAGTGCCTGACAGGTCAGTGCGATGGTGTAGTCCCCAGGCGAGACAAAATGCAGCCGGTATTCGTAGCGGTCTTCATCAACATTCAAAGAAACATTGCCGGTCACGATCGGATCGGAGTCTCCACCTGTGATGTCACTCGGCGTCACACCATGACCTTCATACAGGTAAACCGCATTGCCCAGATCGCGGCCCAGGTCATTGCTGCAGCTTTCATCCAGCAGCAAGCCTTCATCGACAATGCCTGAAATGGTGCCATAGCGGGCCATATCAGATATTCGAAGTGCTGGACGCAAGAACCAGCCCGGCTGTCCCACCGGATTGACCAACGCCTGGCGCAGATCCCAGTCAATCACCAGGCTGGTCGTCTGATTGGTGGTGATGGTGAAGCCGCTGACCAGTCGAAGACCGGACTGTGCACCGCTCGGAACTCGCAGCTCAATTTCATCACCAGTGTCCGTCAACACGTATGAATCCATGACCCCATCAAACTCGGCATTGACATGCAGTGACAGCCACTCGTAGCGGCCAACCGGTAGCCCTTCCGCATCCAGCAGGACCTCAGTTTCCCCGTTGGTCAGCGTTAGCAGGTCCATACTGCGCGGCTCGCTGAAGTCAAAGTCGATCGGCGGGCCACTCTCTGGCTTGACGGTGACACCAGAGAACGCCACCCAGACTTCAGCCGCACTGTGAACCGGTGCATCCGTCATCGCCACCACCAGCGAACCAGTGCCACCATCAGCGCCACTGCTCCCATCACAGGCGGAAATCAGGCCCAGGCTGCCCAGTATCACAACCAGCCCCGCCACCATGCGCATCCGAAGCCCTTGCGGGCTGTCCGGACAATAATGCTGCTCTGTCCTCATCGCGTTGTACTCCAGTATCCCGACAGACTGGGCCCGTAGTGAGGACCCTCCTTGCAGTGGCACGTACAAGTCAGCCGGAAGGTTCCATGATCATGAATCGCCTGCACGGGCGGACGACTGTTGCCGCTCATCCTTGCGACGCCAGTACCAGGCCAGCAAAGCACCCGACAGGTTGTGCCAGATGCTGAAAAGCGCACCCGGCAGTGCCGCCAGCGGCGAGAAATACTGCGCAGCCAGCGCCACACCCAGGCCTGAATTCTGCATGCCCACCTCAATGGCCAGCGTACGCGCTGTTACCCGCGGGAAGCCCAGCAGGCGCGACAGCCCATAGCCGAGCGACAGGCCAGTGACGTTGTGCAGCACAACGGCTGTAGCGATGATCAGACCGCCAGCGAGCAGCTGCACAGCATTCAGTGACACTATGATGCCAATGACCAGCACGATGGCAGACACCGAAAGCAACGGAAACAGCTGACGCAGCGGCGCAAGCCGCTCGCCGGCTACCGTATTGATCAGGGTGCCCAGCAGCACAGGCACGAAGAC
>SKXG01000073.1 GCA_007128525.1 Pseudomonadales bacterium
GGTGCTGTTCGACTGTGGCCTGATTCAGGGCGCCCCGAATGTTGAGGCCCGCAACCGGGAAGCATTTCCGTTCGATCCGAAGCGCATCGATGCCGTGGTGCTCAGCCATGCCCATATTGACCATGCCGGCCGCCTGCCGCTGCTGGTCAAGGCCGGATTCCGCGGCCCCATCTATGCCCACCGGGCCAGCCGCGACCTGTGCCGCATCATGCTCAAGGATTCGGCCTTTCTGCAGGAGAAGGATGCCGACATTGAGAACCGCAAGCGGGCACGCAAGGGCATGAAGCCGATTGAAGCGTTGTACGATCAGAACGACGTGCGGCGCACCCTGCGTATGTTCAAGCCGTTGGAGTATGAAGCGACCGAGGAGATCCTGCCGGGTGTGACCCTGCGTTTGCAGGATGCCGGTCATATACTCGGCGCGGCAATCGTCAGTTGTGACATCACCGATGAGGATGTGCAGCGCACGCTGGTTTACAGCGGTGATCTCGGCCACGCCAGCAATACGCTGCTGTGTCCGCCAGCGACACCGCGGAAGGCAGACCTGGTGCTGCTGGAAAGCACCTATGGCGACCGTAATCACCGATCCTACGAGGACACGCTGGAAGAAACCCGCCAGGTGATCGAGGATGCGCTGGAGGCCGGGGGCAATATCCTGATACCGGCCTTTGCGGTCGGGCGTACGCAGGACCTGCTGTACCTGTTCTCGCGCTATTACGACGACTGGCATTTGGAGCGCGCGCAGATCTTTCTCGACAGCCCGCTGGCGATCGACGCCACCGAGGTGTACCAGCGCCATCTCGATCTGCTCGACCCGGCTGTGGTGGAAGACTTTGATCTGAGCCAGATCGGCCGCCTGCCGAACCTGCGACTCAGCCGCACGCCGGCTCAGTCAATGGCGATCAACCGGGTGCGTGACGGCGCCATCATCATTGCCGGCAGTGGCATGTGCAATGGAGGGCGAATTCGCCATCACTTGAAGCACAACGTCTGGCGGCGCGGCTGCCACATCATCATGATTGGTTTTCAGGCGTCAGGTACGCTGGGTCGACAGCTTGTCGATGGCGCCAAGCACATCCGGCTCTGGGGTGAAGGCATTCAGGTGAATGCCGAAGTACATACCATTGGTGGTTACTCCGCACATGCCGACCAGGACGGCCTGGTGCGTTGGTACCAGAATTTTGACGGACGTCCTCCGGTACGGCTTGTGCACGGCGAGCCGCACGCACAGGAAGCGCTGGCCGAGCGCTTACAGCGCGATGCTGCTGCGGATGTCGGCATTCAGCGTCGCGAGCGGGGTTATGACCTGGTGGGGCGCCGCGACCAGTAGGCAGGTGGAAAGCCGTGCGGTGTTTGCTCGGGCTCAGTCAGGCTGCGCTGCATTGTGGCCGGCCTCGCGGCCAAACACAGCACCGGCCATCAGTCCGGACCCGCCCGGATAGTTGTGATAGAAGAGTCCCCCGACCAGTTCGCCGGCTCCATAAAGCCCCGGAATCGGCGTGCCGCTGTCATCCAGCACCCGGGCCTGGTCGTCGACGTGCAGGCCGCCAAAAGTGAAAGTGATGCCGCAGGTGACACCAAAGGCCTGAAAGGGCGGTGTGTCGATGCGGTTCGCCCAGTTGCGTTTTGGCACCTGCAGGCCCTGTGTGCTGCGACCGTCCTTGATCGTTGGGTCGAACGGCGTGCTGTCATCGACCGCCGCATTGAATTCGGCGATGGTGCGGCGTAGCCCATCCGGATTGACGTTGTCGAGCTTGCCTGCCAGTTCGTCGATGCTGTTGGCCTCGACCTTGGTGACCTGGCGGATCCGGTATTCATCGCGCAGCAGGTGACTGACCTTGGCATCGAAGATCTGCCAGGCAAATTGGCCGGGCTGGGCCAGTATTTCCCGTCCGTATCTGGCGTAGGTGTAATTGCGAAAGTCCGCGCCCTCATCAACAAAGCGCACGCCGTTGGCGTTGATCATGATGCCGAACGGGTAGGAGTGCTTCTGAAAGCCATCGCCGACATCGAGGTCGCCAAACTCCGGCGCGTTCATGTCCCAGCCCACGGCATGGCAACCGGACCAATGGCCGCGGGCACGTGCGCCGATATCCAGCGCCATGCGGATGCCGTCACCAGTGTTGTAACGGCTGCCCCGCACGCGGGCCAGATCCCAGTCGCGGCCAAGATAGCTGGCGCGCCATGCCTGGTTGGCCTGAAATCCGCCGCTGGCCAGTACCACGGCGTCTGCCGCCAGCACCTCGGCCTCGCTATTCTCGCCCTGTTGCACCCGGACCCCGCTGATGCGGCCGTGCTGCTGCATGAGTTGCAGTGCGCGGGCACTGTAGTGGATGTCGACCCCCTGGCGGTGGGCGGCGTCGGTCAGACTGTCGACCAGACCTGGGCCGCCGCCCCAGGCCTCGACAGTGAGTCCGCCCCAGAAGCGGACCTTGCCGTCCACTTCAAAAGACTGCCGACCGTACAACGGCAGAAAGCGCACGCCCTGCTCGTGCATCCACAGCAGGGTGTTGAAGCTTTGCAGCACCAGCAGGTCGGCCAGTACGGGATCGCAGCGATACTGGGTGACGCGGCCAAGATCGTCGTAAAAGTCTCCGGCTTCATAACGACCGAAGTCTGTGCGGTCGATCTCCGCGTCGGTCAGATCCGGCATGATGCGGCGCAGATCCGAGACGCCGTCGTAGACCGTTCGAATGGCACCGGCGGTAAAGCGGGAGTTGCCGCCTCGGGCGTCAAAGGGCGCCCGCTCCAACAGGGTGACTTTGGCGCCCGCCTGCGCCGCTGACAGCGCCGCACAAAATGCGGCATTGCCGCCCCCGATCACGACGACCCGTTGCGCCATGGCTCCTCCGCTGTTTGCTGGCCCCTGTGCTGATGCCGGTTGGCATTTGCTGGCTGCATTTGCTGGTTGATGGTGCCTTGCAATCAAGCACAGCCAGCGGGCGGGCGTCAACGGCACGGTACTACGCCGGGCAGCGCCGGTCCTGGGCATTGTCCCCAGCCGCCCATCGTGGTCAGATTGGCGGTCTCACATTTTCAGGGAGTAGACCATGTCTGTAACGAGTCGCGAAGTTCACTTGATTGAACGACCGCAGGGGCTGCCCAAGCCCGAGCAGTTTGCCATTGAGGAAGTCAGCGTGCCTGATGCCGGGGATGGCGAAGTACTGGTGCAGAACCTCTATATGTCTGTGGACCCGGCCATGCGGCCCAGGCTGTCGGGTCAGTATGCGCTGAACAAGGCGATGGACGGCGGCGCCATTGGCCGTGTGGTGCAGTCGCGTCACCCTGACTTCAAAGAAGGGGACGTGGTGCAAAACGGCCAGGGCTTTCGCGAGTACTTCATCAGTGAAGGGCGGGGTCTGAGCAAGATCGACCCGGACGGCATGCCGCTGACAACCTATATGCATGTGCTTGGTGGCACCGGGCTGACCGCTTACGGCGGTCTGCTGGTTACCGGTCAGCTCAAGGATGGCGAGAACGTGTTCGTGTCGGCGGCGGCGGGTGCGGTTGGCAGCGTTGCCGCTCAGATTGCCAAGATCAAGGATTGCTATGTGATTGGCAGTGCCGGTTCAAAAGAGAAGTGTGACTGGCTGACGGATGAACTGGGTATTGATGTGGCCATCAATTACAAGGAGAGCGTGCTGCACAAGAACCTAAAGGCTGCCGCGACCAACGGCATCGACGTTTACTTTGAGAACGTTGGCGGTGCACATCTCGACGCGGCACTGCCACGGATGAACCCGCTCGGGCGCATTCCGGTGTGCGGCATGATTTCAGCCTACAACAACCGTGGTTCGATTTCGGAGCCGGTGACCATGCTGTCGAATATCATCTACAGCCGGGTGATGCTGCGCGGCTTTGTCGTCTACGAGTTCAACGATCTTCGGCCGCAGTTCCTCGATGACATGAAACGCTGGATTCGGGAAGGGCGCATGAAGTACCGCGAGACAGTGCTTGACGGCATTGAGCGCGCGCCTGAGGCCTTGATCGGGCTGTTTACCGGGATGAATACCGGCAAGATGATGGTGCGTCTGGCGGAAGAGTGATGTCTCGGCACGGGTTGCAGCGGGCGCTATGGCCGCCGCAACCCGTCAGTTTGCGTTACAGGTGAGCCGGTCAGGCAGCGGCGCGGCGCTGGCGGGCTTTCATGCGCACGACTTCGCGCACCACCTCGTCATAGGCCGCGATCAAGGTCAGCGCGGCCTCAGGGCGGCGCGGGCGTCGAGTCAGTCCGCCGGTTTGCTCGCGGTTCCAGTCAGCCACGGACGCCGGTCTGGCGAGTCGCTGCATGTGCTCGAACAGTTCGGCCATGACATCGAGCTTGGCCCGTTGCAATCCGTCCTGCAGCGCTCTTTCGTAGCTTTTTTCCGTGGTACGTTTCTGTCGCGCCAAGTATTGATCCACATGAAATGCTGCACGATCGATAACGATCGCTTTGACTTCTTTTTTGTATTTGGCCACGGCTTCAGGCTTGGCGCTACGCAGTTCGATAAAGGTCGACATTACTGGCTGTCCCGGTAACTTAGCCGGCTGATGGTACAGGTCAATAAAGAAGTGGGCAAACCGTGCTGCTTTGAGCGGCCATGTGTGTCGGGTCAGGTGTGTCGGGTCAGGTGTGCAGGAGGTCAGAGCGGCAGGCAGCCTGCATTGGGCGCAGGCTGCACTGTTGTCAATTCAGCCGGCGAGCTTGAACAGCGGTGTGTCGCGAATGATGCGATCTTCAACCGTCAGATCTGCGCTGTCGTTGTCGAAGCGGTTCAGACGCAGGTTGCTGTTCTTACCCAGGCCCAGTGACATCGGGTCCGAA
>SKXG01000344.1 GCA_007128525.1 Pseudomonadales bacterium
AAATAGACGATGAGCGTTGCCCGGAAGGCCCTGGCGTCGATCGTCTGCCCGGCGAGGAACACGGCCACGGGCAGGCCGCCGACCGCCGCACCATTCGCCGCGCCCGAGGCGATGCCGGCCAGGACATGGCCGGCAAAGCCCACCGGGCGCTGGAACTGCATCCGGTCCTCAAACACCTCTTCCGCGCCTGGCTCTGGCTGAGCACGGCCATGAACACACGTGAGTGGACGGCGGTGCACCGGCGCCACCATGCGTTCTGTGAGACCGAACGTGATCCCCACAGCCCGCGCATCTATGGCATCCGCAAGGTGCTGCTGGAAGGGGCTGAGCTGTATCGAGAAGGTGCCGATGCCGATACCGTCGCGCGCTATGGCAAGGGCACGCCGGATGACTGGATGGAACGGCACGTCTATAGCGCCTGGCCAAACCTGGGCATTGCTCTGATGCTGTTGATCAACCTGGCGCTGTTCGGCGTGATCGGACTCACCGTCTGGGCCGTGCAGATGCTGTGGATTCCAATTTTTGCCGCTGGCGTCATCAACGGCATCGGTCACTACTGGGGCTATCGCAACTTTGAGTGCCCGGATGCGGCGACCAATGTCGTGCCCTGGGGCCTGCTGGTCGGTGGTGAAGAGCTGCACAACAATCACCATACCTACCCGAACTCTGCCAAGTTCTCGGTCAAGCCGTGGGAAATTGATCTCGGCTGGGCCTGGATCCGTTTGTTCCAGGCACTGAAGCTGGCCAAACCCCTGAGCACCGGTCCGGTTGTGGCGCGTGACCCGGCGCGTACCGAGATCGACACCAATACGGTCTGGGGCGTGCTGAACGACCGCTTTAAGGTGCTGGCGAGCTATGCCGATCAGGTGGTCAAGCCGCTGGTCGAGTATGAGTATCATCGCGCAGATGGGGCTTCGCGGCGTTTATACCGGCGCGCACGCCGTCTGCTGATTCGTGATGAGTCCCTGGTCGATGCGCAGGGCCGGGCGCAGCTTTCACACCTGATGGCGCAGAGCCCGTCGCTGAAGACCATCTATGAATTCCGTCAGCGCCTGGTGCAGGTCTGCGCCAAGCGCAGTGGTTCCAGTGAAGAAGCCCTGCGTGCCTTCCGGCAGTGGTGCCTGGACGCCGAAGCCAGTGGCATTGCCGCACTGAAGGACTTTGTCGAAGAGCTGAAATCCTACACGATGCCCAATCGGTCCGCGTTCGGTCAGTCTCCGGCGGGCGCTGCCTGACTACATACGCTCGATCGTTTCGATGCCAAGCACGTCCAGACCCTGCTTGAGCGTCTGCATGGTGCGCCGGCACAGCAGCAGGCGGCTGTCGCGGACCTTCGCGTCCGCGCTGAGCACCGGACACTGTTCGTAGAAACTCATGTAGGCGGATGCCAGCTCGTACAGGTAAGTGCACAGATGGCTCGGCATGGCATCGGCCGCTGCCTGTTCCAACACTTCCTGCAGGCGCGCCAGGCGCAGCGCCAGCGCCACTTCTGCGGGCTCGGTCAGTACTGGCTGTCCCTGGAGTTTGTCAGGATCGATGCCGCCTCGGCGCAGCAGGCTGCGAATTCGTGTGTAGGCATACTGCAGATAAGGCGCCGTGTTGCCCTCAAATGACAGCATCTGATCCCAGTCGAAGACGTAGTTGCTGGTCCGGTTCTTCGACAGGTCAGCGTACTTCAGCGCGCCCAGGCCAACGACTCGGGCCACCTCACGGCACTCGGCCGCATCCATGTCCGGGTTCTTTTCCGCGACCAGGCCAGTGGCCCGCTGTTCGGCTTCATCCAGCAGATCGCTGAGTTTCATGACGCCGCCGGCGCGTGTGCTGAATTTCTTGCCGTCGGGTCCGAGCATGTTGCCGAAAGTGATGTGCTCGAGCCGCGTTTCGTCGTCGGCGTAACCGGCAGCGCGGCCCACCGCGAACACCTGTTGAAAGTGCAGACTCTGCTCGGCGCCGACAACCACCAGAATCCGGTTGGCGCCCAGCTTTTGCACGCGATAGCGCAATGCGGCCAGGTCGGTGGTGGCGTAGAGATAACCACCGTCGGACTTCTGCACGATCACCGGCAGCGGTTTGTCATCCCGGCCCTTGAAGGCGTCGAGGAACACGCACTGTGCCCCCTGATCTTCGCTCAGCAGCCCCTGCTGACGCAGCTCTTCGATGACCACCGACAGGTCGGCGTTATAAGCGCTCTCCGGCATGATGTGCTCGTCGCGCAGCGTGACGCCAAGGCGCTGGTAGATCTCATTGCAGTGCGCGATCGATACGGCAATAAAGCGCTGCCAGAGTCGTTTGCTGTCCGGGTCGCCGCCCTGCAGCAACACGACTTTGCTGCGCGCCCGGTCGGCAAAATCCGCATCCTGATCGAAGCGCTTCTTGGCGGCGACGTAGAATTTCTCCAGGTCGGCCAGCTGTTCGCTGTCCTCGCCTTTTTCCTCGAGGAAGGCCAGCAGCATGCCAAACTGTGTGCCCCAGTCACCGACATGGTTCTGGCGAATCACCTCATGGCCCAGGGCTTCGAGCAGCAGTGCCAGCGCATCGCCGATAATGGTGCTGCGAAGGTGGCCAACGTGCATTTCCTTCGCCAGATTCACCGACGAATAATCGATGACGACGCGGTCTGGTGTGCTTGTTGGCTCAACAAGGGGCTGCTCACTACTCAGCATGCTGGCCAGATAGTCCGGTCGCAGATGTATGTTGATAAAGCCCGGTCCGGCAATCTCCACCTTGCTGGCAAGGTCGTCGAGCTGTGCGGCTGAAACGACGGCTTCGGCCAGTGCTCTGGGCTTCATTCCGGCGCGTTTTGCCGCGCCCATGATGCCGTTGGCCTGGTAATCACCAAACTCAGGCCGGGCCGCTGGTGCAACCTGTGCCGGCGCGTCCACACCGCTGGCCTGCAGTGCCGCGGAGACGCGCTGTTCCAGTTCCGCACGCAGGTTCATGAGTCGGATGGCTCATCCAGCGCAACCACCTGGTCCGCCTGCAAACCTTTCTCGTGGCCGGTCACCAGGAAGCTGACCCGCTGGCCATCGTGCAGATTGCGGCGGCCACTGCCCCTTATGGACTTGAAGTGCACGAATATTTCATCGCCGGCATCGCGCATGATGAAGCCGTATCCCTTGTTCCGGTTGAACCATTTGACGGTACCGGTCTCCCGGTCAGCCTCGCTGGCTGGTTCGGGTTCAGCCTTGCTGACGGCTTTCGCCGGTTTGGGCCGACGCCGCTTTTGGCGCGGCGCGGAGTCGCGGGAGCCGTCCGCTGCATTTTTGTTCACAACGGCGGCAATACCCATGCTGCCCAGGCTGACGGCGATGATGCCCAGGGTGCACAGCAGAAACAGTGCAAAGTATTGGTCGGTGAACAGACGGAAGTGGAGTTCGGTGATCAGGGCGCTGATGAACAGAGCGCCGATGATCGGAAACAGCAGTTTTGATAAAGCAGTCATAACGAGTTCCAACAGGTGACTGGAAAACTGAGCGCTACCACCAGGCGTGACCGGTGGTGCCGGGGCTCAGGTCAGTTGCGGGCAAAAGATACAGGCCCGGCCGGCGAAGGGCGGCATGATACCCAAGGCGGCCTGCGAAATACTAACAGTCTGTTCAGAGGTACCCTAGTCGACCCGACGGGCCTGCTTGATGACGATGGCCTCAACCGGGACACCGGGCATACCCTGCCGGATGCCGGTCTCCGTCAGTTCAATGCGGGTGACCACGTCCTGACCGGCGACGACCTGGCCGAATACTGTGTAGCCCGGCTCTCCCGGACGCGCATTCAGGTGTCCGTTGTCAGCGACGTTGATGTAGAACTGACTGTCTGCCGAATCCGGGTCTGCCCGTCTGGCCATGGCCAGGGTGCCCGCCAGGTTCTCCAGGCCGTTGTCGGATTCGTTGCGGATGCTGCCGCGTGTCTGGCGCTCTTTCATGTCAATGTCGAACCCGCCGGCCTGCAGGACGAAGCCTGCGATCACGCGGTGAAATATCAGGCCGTCATAGAAGCCGTCGTCCACGTATTTGAGGATGTGCTCGGTCGTGGTCGGCGCCTTATCATCAAACAACTCGATTTCGATGTCACCGTGACTGGTCTGCAGGTGCACGCGCGGGCGTGTGTCGCTTGTCGGGTAGGGCGTCGACATTTGGGATCCCTGGTTATTGAGGGTTGATTCGTCTGCTGCTGCCGGGCCGGCATCCGAGAACCAGACAACCCAGATCCAGATCAGAATCAGCAGGATCAGCGCAATCCGGACCAGCGGTGAAGACGCATGCAGACGCATATTATTGAACACCATAGGCCAGCATCGCATCGGCCACTTTGACAAAGCCGGCGACGTTGGCGCCTTTCAGGTAGTTTACATGACCGTTCTCAGTGCCGTACTCCACGCACTGCTCGTGGATGCGGTGCATGATGTCCTGCAGGCGCTGGTCGACTTCGTCATGAGACCAGCCAATACGCAGGCTGTTCTGACTCATTTCCAGGCCGGATACGGCGACGCCACCGGCGTTGGCAGCCTTTGAGGGCGCCAGCAGGACGCGCGCCTGTTGGAAGACCCGCAGCGCCGCGGGCTTGGTCGGCATGTTGGCGCCCTCGGCGATGGCGTAAACACCATTCTTGACCAGCTGTTCGGCGTCTTCGACATCAATTTCGTTCTGCGTCGCGCAGGGCAGGGCCAGGTCACCCGGGATGCGCCAGGGTTTCTCGTTGGGATAGAAGTCGCACTTGAACTCTTCAGCATAGGCATCGATTCTGCCGCGCCGCTTTTCCTTCAGATGGATCACCCACTCCAGCCGTTCTCTGGTGATGCC
>SKXG01000030.1 GCA_007128525.1 Pseudomonadales bacterium
GGCGTTGGTGGCAGCTCTGATTCAAAGCGGCCACTTCTTCGGCAACCGCACTGAAACGATCGCCACGCGTCAACTCACAGACCATCGACAGCAGTGCTGCGGCCTGGGCGCCGCTGACCGCGGCGGCCGCACCGCCCCCCGGCGTCCCCGCCGAACTCGCGAGTGCGCTGAGATAGGTCTCCAGTCCGTTCAGGGTTGAAACACTCATGCCGGCTTGTGGTGGAAGGTCCGAAACAGACGCAGCGTGTTGCGCATCACCATGGCCACAGTCATCGGGCCGACCCGCGGAATGAAGATGCTGGCCTGCGACTCGATGTCATCAGCAAAGTTCGGATAGGACGAGAAGTTCACACAGACGGCGTCCGGCTTGATTTCATCGGCACGAATGCGCGGAAAACTGGCACTGGGAACGCCGGTAATCACGATGTCTGAGTGTCGCAGCGCCTCGGCGCGATCAATCTCGATTTCAGACGGCCGGGCATGCTCGAACAACAGCGGGCCATTGATATCGAAGGAGTAAACGCGGGCACCATCGTTCGACATCATCACGGCAAGCGGGCGGCCATTGACCTCACTGCGATTGAAAATGGTGACCTGCTTGCCGGCAATGGGTTCCGGCTGCTCAGCCGGATAAACACCGGCACCGGTCAGCATCTTGATGACGGCCAGCGGCGTACAGGGGATGACGGCCTTGAATCTTGGGTCGCCATCAATGGCCAGCCGGTCGTTGGCGTACAGCTTGCGCGTCCAATAGTGGGTGCCGGCCTCGATATCCTTGCGATAGTCCACCAGGTTGCGCAGGTAAACATCCTGTTCATTGTGAAAGATCGGGAAGTAAATGAATATGCCGTGGACGCCTGGATCCGAATTGGCGCGTTCGATGGCATCTTCGAGGTCAAGCCGCGCCACCGGTCGGAGTTCGTACTCGATACCTACGGCGTCGAACTTCGACCGGGTGGCCCGGGCATAAGCCATGGAAGGGCCGTCGTTCTGAGAAATCAGACCGACGACCTTGATCGGTGCACCCAGGCTGGCAACCTCGGCTCTGACTTCATCCACATAAGCCTGAGCCAGACGCGCTGGGTCCAGATCGGCCATGGCTGTCGCTGGTTTTGCTGTGTTACCCAAGAGCGGCTATCCGTCACTGATCCGGCGGGGGCGCTAGTGTAACCGCTAATTGCGGCGGGTTCACGACGGCCCGACCAGGCCAGGCCGTCGCCACCCGCCGGCTGCCTTGGATCAGCCGTGCCTGCGCCGGAGCATCAGTGTTCGTGCTGAGCCGCCTGCCAGGCAGAGGCCTGCCGACCAACCAATTCGACCAGATTGCCCATGGCCAGGTGCATATCGATCAGATGCAGCCCCCAGTCCGCCATGACATTGCCATCCGCTCCCATGACATCACCACCGATGCGGTCTGTACGCGGGCTGTCCGCGTCGCCATGGGTGGTTACAGACAGGTAGTTGAACAGCCCGTCTTCCACACACTGCGCGCTGAGCAGGCCGGGAACACTGACAAAAGGCGTGTCAATGGCGGCACCATTGCGCAGCCACTGCGTGCCGCCGTCGCCGCCTGCTACGGCCACGCTGCCTGTGGACAGATAGGCATGCAGCTCGCCTGAGCCACCTGTCAGACTGGCCGGGTTGGTGCAGGCAGCCGCCATCCCGTCACCCATCGCCCGGGCGAAACGGCTGTTCTCCGGTGGCGGCACATCATCGCGGAAGGATGCAAAGGCAACGACGCAACCATACTGGTCCGGGTCTGTGCACAGCGGCAGCTCACGGAAGGAGCCGCCGCTCAGTTCCCCTGCGGCAACATTGACGCTGGTTCCGATGATCAGTGCGGACACCAGCTGCGACTGCACCTCGGCACCTTCAATTTCATCCCGAATCAGTCGGGTCAGGACACCAGCACCCTGCGAGTGTCCGATCAGCACGACGCCACGGCCATCGTTGTAATGTTCCAGGTAATGGTGCCAGGCATCACGCACATCGTTGTAACCCAGCGCCCGGTCAACGGCCATGGTCTCGCCCGCCATACCGGCGCGCAGTGCGGTCAGCGTCACCTGCCGGTACAGCGGTGCGAAGGTCCGGCATTGGCTGCCGAAGCGCGCGAACTGGGCCTGAATGACCGACAGCTCTTCCTGGCCGGCGTTCATGTCGGCATTGGGCGTGGGGTCCGTGGACACGGTTGGATAAACGTAAAAGCAGTCGATGGCCGCATCCGGGTCCGCCGCGAAGCGCTCAACCTCAATCGACCCGTCAGATGAGATGACTGTGGTGTCGAGGTTTTGCGCACAGGCATCGTCATCCACATCAGGGCGACATAGCCAGGTCGTTGGGTCAGCATAATCATTGGCCTGAGCGTCTGCCAGCGCCTGTTCCGAAACAAGCGCCAGTGCCGCAGCAGCCACGCAGCCAGCAAAGGCCAGGCTCGACCCGGTCAAAATTCTGGTGATAGTAACCATGATCTGAATTTCCCCTGTTCAGGTTATTGATACGCGTCTGCGCACGGCTTCCTGGTGCACGTCACTGCGCAGGGCCGGCACTATAGCGGTAACCGCCGGCTCTGGAACAGCCCCGCCGCAAAGCCGCTCTTGGCTGCCAGCCAACACAGGATACGGCGACGGGAAGCAACGTCAGCCGCGTAAGACCATGCACTATGACAACCACGCAGCAACCAGCCATCGGTGCCAGCACCCAAGCCCTGATCCAGGTGGACGACCTGTGGAAGGATTATCGCTTCGGCAGCGAGACGCTGCACGCTCTGCGTGGACTGTCGCTGGAGGTTGCAGCCAACGAGTATCTGGCCATCATGGGGCCTTCCGGTTCGGGCAAGTCGACACTGATGAATATCATCGGCTGCCTGGACCGTCCAAGCAGAGGCCGTTATCTGCTCAACGACACCGAGGTTGCAGGACTGGATGATCGCGCGCTGGCGCGGATCCGCAACCGGGAAATCGGCTTCGTTTTTCAAACCTTCAACCTGCTGCCGCGTTCGAACGCGCTGCAGAATGTCGAAGTGCCGCTAATGTACGCCGGTGTCGGACGCCAGGCACGACGCCAGCGCGCTATGGAAGCACTGCGACAGGTCGGCCTCGGCGACCGGATGCTGCATCGTCCGAACGAACTGTCGGGTGGCCAGCGTCAGCGGGTTGCCATCGCTCGCGCTCTGGTAAACCGGCCGGCGATTCTGCTCGCCGATGAGCCAACCGGAAACCTCGACAGCGCGACCAGCCGCGACGTCATGGCGCTGTTTGAACAACTGCATGTCGATGGTCAAACCATCATCCTGGTCACCCACGAAGATGACATCGCCGCTCACGCCAGACGGCGCGTCGTGCTTCGTGACGGCCTGGTCGTCGAGGACACTGCCCAATGACTCACCGCATCCTCCAAGCCCTGCTCCTGGTCGCCGCCGCAGCGCTGACGCTTGCCTGTACGCCCAACGGACAGCAGGAGAACAGTCCCTACCGTACCGTCGCCACCAGCGAACGCGACATCATCATTGCCGTCGAAGCGGCCGGCGTGATCGAGCCACTGACCACCGTCGAAGTGAAGTCCAAGGCTTCCGGGGAAATACTGGAACTGCTGGTCGACACCGGCGACCGGATCGAGGCAGACAGCGTGCTGGTCAAGATCGACCAGCGTATTCCCAGAAATGCTCTGGCCCAGGCTGAAGCCAACCTCGAAGTTGCCCGGGCGGGTCTGGACCATGCACAGGCGCAGCTGCGCCGAATGCAGCAACTGCACACGAGGGATTCGGTCTCCAACGTCGACTTCGAACGGGCGCAGCTGGATGTCGCCAATGCCCGGGCCGAGGTGGTTCGTGCAGAGTCGGCACTGGAAAATGCGCGCATACAGATGGACGACACCGAACTCCGCGCGCCGATCAGTGGCACCATCATTGAGCGCTTTGCCGAACGCGGCCAGGTGATTTCTTCGCCGGTACAGGACCTCAGTGGCGGCACCACGTTGTTGACCATGGCCGAACTGTCTCAGGTCCGGGTCAGAACACTGATCGACGAGACCGACATCGGCAAGATCGCACCCGGCGTTGCAGCCAACGTCAGCGTATCGGCCTATCCCAACCAGCGGTTCAACGGGCGTGTAACCAAGATCGAGCCGCGCGCAACACTCGAGCAGAACGTCACCATGTTCCCCGTCCTGGTTGACCTGGACAACAGCGAAGGCCTGCTCAAACCCGGCATGAATGCCACCGTCAACATCGATATCGCGCAAAGACGCCAAGTACTGGCCGTTCCCAATGCAGCATTGCGCACCATGGCCGATGCCGGCATGGCGGCAGAGCTGGTCGGCCTGAACCCAGACGCTGTCCGGCGCCTGTTTGAACATAATGGCGACACAGATACTGCCGAAGCGCCCGCCGGCATGCCGGACCTGGCTCGTATGCAGGAAATTCGCAGCAAGATCGAGCGCGGAGAAGCATTGACGGACGAAGAGCGGGCACTGGTCGCCGCAGTCCGCCAGCGTATCCAACAGTTTAGTGGCGCCGCATCCGGCAGCGACGGCGCCGGTGCAGGACGCATACCATCAGCACAGCGACGCAGCCAGGTTGACGGACTGATGGGCGGGCGCTATCTGGTGTTCGTCGCCAATGGCCAGAGTGTCGAGCCGCGTCTGGTAGAAACCGGCATCACAGACCTGGACTACACCGAAATTCGCAGCGGCCTGGAGCATGGCGAACAAGTCTATCTGTTGCCGAGCGCCAGCCTGCAGCGCTCCCAGCAGATGTTCAATGAGCGCATCAACC
>SKXG01000174.1 GCA_007128525.1 Pseudomonadales bacterium
CTGCCGGCCGGCCTGGAAATGATGGACAGTCTGGCTTTGCAGGCAGCTGAAGATTTCGCCAAGGCCGGCTATCCACTGGATGCGCAAGCCCTGTTGTTGTGCGAACTTGATGGCGCGCCGGAAGAAGTCGACGCACAGGCGGAACAGGTTGGCCGGATCTTCCGCCGTTGTGGTGCGTTCGCGCAGCGGCTGGCCCGGTCTCCGGAGGAGGTTGATCTGCTCTGGCGTGGTCGCAAGGCTGCGTTTCCCGCAGTTGGCCGTATATCACCCGACTACTACTGCATGGACGGGACCATTCCGCGGCGCCACCTGGGTAAAGTGCTGGGCGAGATTCAGACGCTGTCTGCCGATGCCGGTCTGCGTGTGGCCAACGTCTTCCATGCCGGCGATGGCAATCTGCACCCGTTGATTTTGTACGATGCCAACAGGCCGGGTGAGCTTGAGCGGGCCGAACAGCTTGGCGCACGAATTCTGGAGTTGTGCGTTGAAGTGGGCGGCACCATTACCGGCGAGCACGGTGTTGGTGTAGAGAAAATCGATCAGATGTGCGTGCAGTTCAGTGATGCCGAGCTGGCACAGTTTCATGCCGTGAAGCAGGCGTTTGATCCGGAGGGTCGAATGAATCCCGGCAAAGCCGTTCCGACGCTTTCCCGTTGTGCGGAGTTGGGCGGCATGCACGTACACAAGGGACAGTTGCCGTTTCCGGAGCTGGACCGGCTATGAACATGCAGGCGTTGTGATGCAGGATCGGGACGACAGCGAGCGCCTGCTGGCTGCAGTGCGACAGGCGGTTGCGACCGACCAGCCACTGGCCATTCAGGGAGCAGGCAGCAAGGGTTTTCTGGGCACCCCTTTGCAGGGTCGTCTGCTCAGCACGTTGGATCACTGTGGTGTGATTGATTACCGGCCAGAAGAGCTGGTGGTCCAGGTTCGGTCTGGCACCTTGCTGACAGACTTGAACGCTCTACTGGACCGGTATGCCCAGATGCTGCCGTTCGAGCCGCCGATGTTTGGTGGTCGTGGCACCATCGGTGGCGCCGTTGCTGCCGGCCTGGCTGGCCCTGGCCGGCCCTGGCGCGGCAGTGTGCGGGACAGCGTCCTGGGCATTGAGATGGTGAACGGCCGTGGTGAGCGACTGAACTTTGGTGGTCAGGTCATCAAGAATGTTGCCGGCTACGACTTGTCGCGCCTGATGGCTGGCGCCTGTGGGACTCTGGGTCTGCTGCTCAGCATCAGTCTGCGATTGATACCCAAACCGGAAACCGAGCAGACGCGTGTCCTGGAGCTGTCGCCGGAACAGGCCACCGACTGGCACTGGCATCTCGGGCGGCAGGCCGAGCCGGTGACGGCAACCTGCTTTGATGGCGAGCGACTGCATCTGCGTCTGTCCGGCAGCCTTGCCGGCGTGGCGGCTGCGGCGCGCCGTATGGGAGGGCAGGAGGATCCGGAACAGGGCCACATCTGGCAACGGCTGCGCGACCATGAACACGACATGCTGGTCCAGACACCGCTGTGGCGCTGTGTGCTGCCCGTCGATGCACCTGACCCCTGGCCGGCCAGGTATCTGGTTGAGTGGGGCGGCCGGCAGCGCTGGCTGCAGTCTGAGTTTCCGGGTGCCGCGCTGGTTTCAAGGGCACAAGCGCTCGGTGGCCACGCCGGTCTGTTCAACAGTGGCAGTCATCAGCTTCCGCTCGACCACCTGAATCACCCGCGTCCGGATGCGGCCAGTTTGCAGTACCAGAAGCGGTTAAAGACTGCCTTCGATCCGTCCGGGATCTTTAATCCCGGCCGCCTGTTCACGGAGTTCTGAAATGCAGACCCGCCTGAGTCCGCAAACACTGGCAACCCGGGATGGTCAGCGCGCTGAAGAGATTCTGCGTGCCTGCGTGCACTGCGGCTTTTGCAATGCGGTGTGTCCGACCTATCAGTTGCTGGGCGATGAGCTGGATGGACCACGCGGGCGCATTTACCTGATCAAGGAGTTGCTCGAAGCGGACGCTGCGCAACAGCCGGCGCTGGCTGACAATGACGACGTTGGCGATGCCGCAGAGGATGCTGCACAGGCCCAGGTTGCTTCGGTTGCACAGCCTTTCGACCCTGGGCAAGCCGCTGTGGCCATGACGCACCTGGATCGGTGCCTGACATGTCGAGCGTGCGAGACAGCCTGTCCGTCCGGCGTGGCCTATGGTGAGCTGCTGGAAATCGGTCGGGAGCAGCTGGAGCCGCAAGTGGAGCGTGGTTGGACCGTACGGCTCAAGCGCTGGTTGCTGTTGAGGCTGGTGCCTTATCCGGCGCGCCTTGCGCCCTGGTTACGGATCCTGAACGCGTTGTCGCCGGTGCTCAGGCGCCTCCCGTGGCGCATGGGCGGCGTACCCGTGGCTCGCTTGCTGCCACCATTGAAGGCTGCGGCGCCGGTGCGCCATGCGCGGCCGTCACGTGGCGGTGATGCCGTCCGGGTTCGTGCCGAGCCTGGTCTGGGCAACGGCGCTGAGGATTCGAAGCCCCGCAGTTCCGGGCGCAAGGTGCTGGTCCTGCAGGGCTGCATTCAAAGGCTCAGCACACCAGAGGCCAACCAGCGTCTGACGGCTTTGCTTTCCCGCGCAGGTGTCCAGGCTGTCCAGCCTGCTGGTGAGGGCTGCTGTGGCGGCCTCAGTCTGCATCTCGGAGAAGGCGAGCAGGCGCGCCAGCAGATACGCGAGAACCTGCGGGCATTGCAGCCCCACCTGGAAGGCGTGGAGGCCATTCTGTCGACGGCCAGTGGCTGTGGCGTGACGGTAAAGGATTATGGCCGGTTGCTGGCGGACGATCCGGCGTGGGCCGAGCTGGCTACACAGGTGTCGGCTCTGACTTTGGATGCCGCGCAGTACCTACGCCGCCTCGACCTGCCACTGGTACAGCGCCGGCCGTGGCGACGTATTGCCTGGATGCCATCGTGCACGCTGCAGCATGGTCAGCGCGTGCGTGGGGATGTCGAAGCGCTGTTGCAAAGCGCTGGTTACGAACTGGTTGCTGTGCCGGATGCTCACCTGTGCTGTGGTGCTGCAGGAAGTTATGCCGTGATGCAGCCGGAGCTGTCTGGTGAACTGCGCACACGCAAGTTGCGCAATCTGATGACCGCCACGCCAGAAGCCATCGCTACAGCGAATATCGGCTGTCAGCTGCATTTGCATGCCGGGACCGATACGCCGGTGGTGCATTATCTGGAATTGATCGGCTAACAGGCCGTTGAACCAAGGGCTGTTAAGCGGCGCCGGACCAGCACCGCTGTTGGTGGCGGCGTGGTCCGGCCATTAAGGCACCTCTGAATAACTCCTTGTGTCCTCTGCGTGAACTGAAGCGTACAGATGCAAGGCGCGTCGCGCAGGGAATGGCCGTAGCCCTTTCCAAGCGGCGCAACGCCGCAGATGTGCGCTTCAGTACACGCCCTTCGGGGCCTTCAGGCTGCGCTTAGATGGGCAGCTGGCCGGTTGCGATGCTCAGATCGCCTTGCTCGTTGTATGAGCGCATCGCGAACTGTGCGATCCGCATCAGGTGCACCTCATCGGACCCGTCAGCGATCCGCGACCAGCGGGCATTGATCAGCATATCTGCCAGTGGCGTATCCTTCGAGTAACCCAGTGCGCCGTGCACCTGCAATGCGCGGTCCACCGTGCGCCACAGGGTGTTGGCCACGTGGTACTTGGCCATCGACACCTCAGGTCGGAAGTCCACACCCTGCTCAATGCGATAGGCCGCGTGCAATACCATCAGCTTGGCCTGGTACAGTTCGAGTGTGCTGTGTGCCATCATCCACTGAATGCTTTGCTTTTCGGACAGCAGCGAGCCGTGCGCAAAACGGTTCTGCGCGCGCTCGATCAGCATCTCCAACGCCATCTCGATCTGCCCGATCCAGCGCATGCAGTGGCCAAGGCGTGCCGGCCCGAGGCGAACCTGGCCGAGTTCATGACCCCGACCGCGTGGGCCGAGCATGTTTTCCTTCGGAATCCGGACGTTCTTGTACTCGACTTCGGGGTGGCCGCCGCCACCGCCCATGGTCTGCACGTCGCGGACGATTCGGAAGCCTGGCGTATCCAGCGGCACGATGAAAGCGGAGGTGCGGCCCTGCGCCACTTCGGCGTCGTCATCGGTCTTGGCAATCACGATGGCAAAATCAGCGCGCTGGGCGCCAGACGTGAACCACTTGCGCCCGTTGATGACCCACTCGTCGCCGTCTTCTACAGCTTGGGTCTGGATCTGCGTCGGGTCACTGCCCGCCACGTCCGGTTCGGTCATTGAGAAGCAGGACTGCATGGTGCCTTCCATCAATGGCTTGAGCCATTTTTCTTTCTGCTCCTCGGTGCCAAAGTGCAGCAGCGTGTGCATATTGCCTTCATTGGGTGCTGCGCAATTGATGATGTAAGGGCCCATCGGCGTCTTGGTGGCCTCGGCCGACATCATGGCGGTTGCGGTGATACCCAGGCCCATGCCGCCGACTTCCTTTGGCATGTGTGGCGCCCATAGGCCCTCTTCGCGAGCTTTCTGGCGCAGTTCGTTGATGGCTTCACGCCAGGCGCCGCGGCCGCGGCTCTCGCCCGCCTCACGGAGTTCGGCCAGCTTGGGGCGAACCACGCCGTGCATGAACTTGCGCGTCATCTGGCGCGCCTCTTCGATCTCCGGTGAGAAGGTGAAATCAATCGCCATGTAGCAGCCTCCACGTCAGTGTTGCTTCGAAGCACCGTGCTTCGGGAATGGTTAGGTTACCTTACTAAATCTCGGCCGGCTAGC
>SKXG01000128.1 GCA_007128525.1 Pseudomonadales bacterium
CGCATCAGCTATGACATGGATCAAGTTCCAGTTACTGAGGATCCGCTGCATCGGATCGAGCTGCGTCCGGAGTCGCGGTCGGCATTGGCCAGCCGTCTGCAGGGCGCCGGCCTGGTATTCTCATTCCTGTCGCGTGAAGAGGCCTTTCTGTCGCCGCTGTGCCGGCAACTCGATCTACCCCTTGTTTATACCAGCGAGTACACGCCACGCACAGAAATGCAGATTATCGATGCAACTGTCCGGAATCCGTTGCGGCGTGCACGCAGCAAGCTCTGGACAATGCGCACCGAGCACAAGCGGCGCGTCTCTCTGCGCGGGGCGGCCGGCTTGCAGTGCAGTGGTACACCGGCTTACGAACACTACCGCCGCTTTCACGACAATCTCTTGCTGTTCTTTGACAATCGTGTGCCGCAGTCGCAGGTCATCACCGAACAGCAGCTTTCGCAGCGGCTTAGCCAGCTGCGACCTGGCGGCAAATTGAGGCTGGTGTTCGGCGGGCGCCTGATCGCCATGAAAGGCGTACTGGATCTGCCGGCGTTTGCTGGCGCGCTCGCGCAGCTCGGTGTTGATTTTCAGCTGGATATCTATGGCCAGGGCGATCTGGAAGGGGAACTCAAGCGTCGGATTGCCGATGCCGGCCTGCAGGACCGTGTTGCGCTGCGGGGAATCCTGGAGTTCGCCGCTGGTTGGATACCGCGCCTGCAGCAGGAAGCCGATCTGTTTATCTGCTGTCACCCCCAGGGTGATCCGTCATCCACGTACCCGGAAGTCATGTCTTGCGGCGTACCCATCGTCGGATATGCCAACGAGGCTTTTGAGGGCATTGTATCGCGGTCGGGGAGTGGCTGGTTGGTACCCATGGGCGACGTGCAGGGACTTGCGCAGCAGGTGGCGGCGCTGGCCATGCATACGGACGAGGTTGCCAGGCATGCACATTTGGCCCGGCTCTTTGCCGCGGCCCATGCCTTTGAACCCACATTCGCCCGTCGCGCTGAACACCTGCTGCAGTCCCAGGCCAGGCATTTGGCTCGAGCGGTCACTTAGTAAGCCAGATTGGGCCGCAACCAGCGTTCAGCCTCAGCCACACTCAGCCCCTTGCGCGCGGCATAGTCTGCCACCTGGTCCTTGCCGATTTTTCCAACGCCAAAATAGCGGGCTTCCGGATGGCTGAAATACCAGCCTGATACCGATGAGGCCGGCAGCATGGCAAAGCTCTCGGTCAAGTGCACATGTGCGCGGTCAGGTGCTTCGAGCAGCTGGAACAGCGTTGCCTTCTCTGTGTGGTCGGGGCAGGCCGGATAACCGGGCGCTGGCCGGATGCCCTGATACTCTTCACGGATCAGTGCGTCCTTTGGCAGGTTTTCTCCAGCCGCATAGCCCCAGAACTCGGCCCTCACGCGCTGATGCAAGTGCTCGGCGAACGCCTCAGCCAGTCTGTCGGCGAGGGCTTTGGCCATGATGGAATTGTAGTCATCTGAGGCGCGCTCAAACTCGTTCACGATCTCTTCCAGGCCATCGCCGGTGGTGACCGCGAAGCCGCCCAGGTAGTCCTCAACGCCCGCTTTGGCAACAAAATCCGCCAGTGAGTAGTGTGGCCCGGTTGCGCCCTTCTTGCTCTGCTGGCGCAGAAAGTGCAGACGGGCCAGTGATTGCGTGCGTTGTTCATCGCGCCACAATTCGACATCGTCGGCCCCGGTGCGATTTGCCGGCCACAGCCCAATAACAGCATGTGCCCGGGTCCAACGTTCATCAATCATGCGCGCCAGCATTTGCTGAGCATCTTCATAAAGTGCACGGGCACTGGCGCCGACCTTGGGGTCATCGAGAATACGCGGAAACTTGCCGGCCAGCTCCCAGGTCATGAAAAACGGTGACCAGTCGATGTAGTCAACGAGCAGACGCAGGTCGTAGTCGTTGAACTGTTGCAGGCCCAGTGTCTTTGGCTTGACGGGCTGGTGATTCTGCCAGTCTGGTTTCGCCGCATTGGCAACGGCCTGCTGGTAGGGGACCACCTCAACGCGGGAACTGCGCGCTGCCGATCGGGTACGAATCTTCTCGTACTCTTCCTGGATCTGACTGACGTAGGCCGGCCGCTGTTCTGCAGACAGCAGGGCGCTGACCACATTCACGCTGCGTGACGCATCGACCACGTACACCGTTTGACCACGATTGTACGCGGGCTCAATCTTGACCGCTGTATGTGCCTTGGATGTGGTTGCGCCACCAATCAGCAGCGGCTTGTCGAAACCGCGCCGTTCCATTTCCGAAGCCACATGCACCATCTCATCGAGCGACGGCGTGATCAGGCCGGACAGGCCGATGATGTCAGCGCCTTCGGCTTCGGCCGTGTCCAGAATTTTCTCGCATGGCACCATGACGCCAAGGTCGACGACATCATAGTTGTTGCACTGCAGGATGACGCCGACGATGTTCTTGCCGATGTCGTGGACGTCCCCTTTGACAGTGGCCATGATGACCTTGCCTTTCTTCTGTGAGTCGGCCGTGGCTTGCGCTTCAATGTATGGAATCAGGTGTGCGACCGCCTGCTTCATGACTCGAGCACTTTTAACGACCTGAGGCAGAAACATCTTGCCCGCGCCGAACAGGTCACCGACCTGATTCATGCCTTCCATCAGTGGGCCTTCGATCACGTGGATGGGATCGTCAGCAGCCTGCCGGGCCTCCTCGGTATCTTCGGTGACATAAGTGTTGATGCCCTTGACCAGCGCATGCATCAGCCGCTCCTGGACCGGCAGCTCGCGCCAGGCGAGGTTGTCACCGCCGCTTGCAGCCGCCTTGCCCTCAAAGCGCGCGGCAGCATCAAGCAGACGCTCGGTGGCGTCCGGACGTCGATTGAGTACCAGGTCTTCAACAAGATCGCGCAAGTCAGCCGGAATCTCATCATAGATGCCCAGCTGACCGGCGTTGACAATGCCCATGGTCAGGCCGGCGCGAATTGCGTGATACAGAAACACGGCGTGAATGGCTTCGCGTACTGCATCGTTGCCCCGGAAAGAAAAGGACACGTTGCTGACGCCACCTGAAACCAATGCATGGGGCAGGTTGTCGCGGATCCAGGTGCAGGTGTTGATGAAGTCCACGGCATAGTTGTTGTGTTCTTCGATACCGGTGCCAATGGCAAAGATGTTCGGATCGAAGATGATGTCTTCAGGTGGGAAGCCCACCTGATCGATCAGGATGCGATAGCAGCGTTGACAGATCTCGGTCTTGCGCTCAAAGCTGTCCGCCTGGCCCTCTTCATCGAAGGCCATGACGATGACTGCGGCGCCATAACGCCGGCAAAGGCGGGCCTTGTCGATGAAATCTTCCTCACCTTCCTTCAGGCTGATCGAGTTGACGATGGCCTTGCCCTGGATACAGCGCAACCCAGCTTCAATCACGGACCACTTGCTTGAGTCCACCATGATCGGCACGCGGGAGATGTCCGGTTCGGACGCCACCAGGTTCAGGAAGCGGACCATTTCCGCTTCGCTGTCGAGCATGGCCTCGTCCATGTTGATGTCGATGATCTGTGCGCCGTTTTCGACCTGCTGGGCGGCAACGGCCAGGGCCTGCTCGTAGTTCTGATCCTTGATCATGCGTTTGAAACGCGCAGAGCCGGTGACATTGGTGCGTTCGCCAACGTTGACGAACAGGCTCTGTGCATCAATGGTCAGGGGCTCCAGGCCGGCCAGATGCAGGGCCGGCTTCGGATCCGGCAGGCGGCGTGGCGGCAGGCCGGAAACAGCCTCAGTAATGGCCTGAATGTGTTCCGGCGTGGTGCCGCAACAGCCACCAACCAGATTAACCAGGCCGCGTTCGGCAAACTCTCGGATGTAACCGGCCATCTCCTCCGGCCCCTGATCGTAGCCGCCAAACTCGTTTGGCAGACCGGCATTCGGGTGAACACTGACATGGCAGGTGGCCACTTTTGACAGCGCTTCGACGTGCGGACGCAGCTGAGCCGCTCCCAGCGCACAGTTCAGGCCAACCAGCAGTGGTTCGGCATGAGCGATTGAGTACCAGAAGGCTTCGGCCGTCTGCCCGGACAACATGCGCCCGCTGGCGTCGGTGATGGTGCCCGACATCATCAGCGGCACCCGTGGGGCGCCGTCTTCGAATACTTCGAGGATGGCGTAGATCGCGGCTTTGGCATTCAGCGTGTCGAAGATGGTCTCCAGCATCAGCAGGTCTGATCCGCCTTCGATCAGGGCCGCTGCGGCTTCCTTGTACACCTCAACCAGTTCGGCAAAACTGACGTTGCGGAACCCCGGGTCGTTGACGTCCGGGGAGATGCTCGCGGTGCGGTTGGTCGGGCCGATGACGCCGGCGACGAATCGGGGACGCTCCGGGGTGCTGTAGGCGTCGGCCGATTCCCGGGCAATGCGTGCCGCTTCAAAATTCAGCTCATGGCAGAGGTCTTCCAGTCCATAATCGGCCTGCGCGATCCGGGTGGCACTGAAGGTGTTGGTTTCGATGATGTCGGCGCCGGCCTCAAGGTAGGCCTGGTGCGTGTCTGCCACGATGTCGGGCCGAGTCAGGCACAGAACATCGCCGTTGCCCTTGAGCTCCAGGTGGTGATCGGCGAAGCGCGTGCCACGAAAATCGGCCTCGGACAGCTTGTATCCCTGCTGCATGGTGCCGGTGGCACCATCGAGAACCAGGATGCGCTGCGCCAGTGCTTCGGCCAGAGCAGAATCAGCCATGTTCGACATCCAGAGTTTTGATCAGGTCGTGCATCTTAGGGAGCATGGCCATGAAA
>SKXG01000041.1 GCA_007128525.1 Pseudomonadales bacterium
CGTGATATCCAGGCAGAAACATAAAGCTGCCAACTCCAGAACCAACTGCATCCATCACAGTGTTTGGGCCCAGAAACGGCAGGACCAGATAGGGCCCACGGCCCATGCCCCAGACGGCAAAGGTCTGACCGAAGTCCTCCTCATGATAGGGCAAGCCCAGGCGCGTGGCCGGATCAAACAGCCCACCGATACCAACTGTGGTGTTGACCAGGAAACGCCCCGTGTCACTGAAGCCGTCGACAACCTTGCCCTGCAGGAACTGGTTAACAATGGTCACTGGATAGGTAAGGTTTTCAAAGAAGTTGCCGATGCTCCGACGCACCGGTCGCGGCGTCACCCGGACGTAGCCACGGGCAACCGGCCGCACCACATGCTGATCGGCAACATCATTGAACGCATGCATACGCCGGTTGAACGGCTCCCAGGGGTCATTGACCTCCATGGATTTGGGATAAGGCTGTGCGTCTACAGGCTGTGCCAGGCCCAGCAGACCGATACCGGCGGTCACCAGCACAACTGCGAGAACACTGTCGGCTGACCGGCGAAGCTGCCGTGCCGCACCACGAAAGAACATAGGCCTGTGCATCCTTATCATTTTTCGAGGGCATAGAGTACGGTCCCCCCCACACCACAACAAGAGCAGCGCAACTGGGGTTGTGCACCTATCGCAGCCCGGCCTCTATCTCCCAGGGCCGAAACAGCGTCTCCAGACGCCTGGCTGACACTTTCTCTCGAGCGCCGACCGGCTGCGCGAACAGGGTGATCCGGTATTCCTGCAGGGCAAACCGCAGTGGCGCCAGACTGTTGGCAGGCACACTTTCGCCAAGGCGGGACAGCCGCTGCTCCCAGGCGTGCAGCTGCTTCATGTTCTCTGCATCCTTGCCGACCCTTCCCTGCAGGTGTTCGATGCGATAGCGGATGCCTGCCAGATACCGCTCAATCTCCGGCAGCCAGTCCGGCGGCACCTGAAGCAGGAAGTCCGGACCGACAAGATCATCAAGCTGCGAGCGCGCGTCAGCAACGGCGTCCACATAGGCCGGCGAAGTCGCAGCATCCAGGACCTGCACAACCTCGAGCCGCGCGTTCAGAATGCGTCCTGCAGTGGAGAGCAAATCCGTAAAGGTCTGCCCCCAGCAACTGCGCCGCTTTGTCAGCAGCGCGTCAAAAGCGGCCGGGGTGCGGGGCCAGTCCTGCGCTCTGGCCAGCACCTCGGGAAAGAACGTACGCCAGACGCTGGCCACTAACAACTGTTCAGCGAGGGTGTCCAAATCACCCAGTGGGGCAAAGTGCAATTGCAGCCGCTTGTCGCGCCGTATCGCATCACGAAACTGTCGGGTGCGGGCGGCATCCTGCAACAGGACCAGCCGCGCCATGCCCACAGCAGTCCAGATGTTTGCCTCATTCACACTGGTGGCCAATTCAAGGTCCACAGTGTCGCCGCGGTCACGCAGGGCCGGAAACGCCATGACCGGACCGTCTCCGGTTTCCAGCAGCAGTTGGGAGGGTACCCCGTCTGCCGGAAAGGCCTGTAGCCCGGCCTGTGTTTTGGCCTGTGCTGCAGCATCCCGGGTGCCAGCTTCCAGTCTGGCCTGATACTGCGCCTGCAGCTTGCCCAGCTCACGACTCTCTGCCAGCAGGCGACCATCGGCATCCCGCACCTGATAGTTCATGCGTAGATGCGCTGGCAGCGCCTCTTCCTGCCAGGCAGCCGGCGAAATCTGGGCGTCATAGCGCTGTGCCAGCAATGTGCTCAGAGTCAGTTCCAGCCGCCCCTGACGATAGCGCTCTGCAGACAGCAGCACTGGCATCAGCGCAGCAATCTTATCGGGCACCGGCGCCAGTTGCCGTCGTTGCGACTTTGGCAGCGCGCGAACCAGGGCGACGCATTTTTCTTCCAGGAATCCCGGAACCAGCCAGGCCATGGGTTCCGGACGCAAATGGCCGAGCAGGCCCACCGGCACCTGGACGGAAATGCCATCATCGGCTGCACCTGGGGCAAAGGCATACTTGAGCGCCAGGTCGACATCGTCCCAGGCCAGTGACGAAGGAAAACTCAGCGTCACGTCGGCCAGGTCCTGGCGCTGCTGAATATCGGCGCGCGTCATGTGCAACAGATCCGGCTGGCGTCGTGCCGCCGACCGATACCAACGCCGCAAACCGGCCGCAGTGCAGACATCCTGGGGTATTTGATCTGCGTAGTAGGCGAGCTGCGCATCGTCAGTAACCAGCAAGTCACGGCGCCGGCCTTTGGCTTCCAGCTCACGTACTTCATCGATCAGCGCCTGATTGTGCGTCAGGAACGGCATCGACGGCTTGATCGCCCCGGCCACCAGGCCATCACGCAGAAAAATCTCGCGTGACGCTGCCCTGTCAATTGCGGCATAGCTCACCCGGCGGCGCTCAACAAGTACCAGCCCATACAGCGTGACCCGTTCATAGGCCATCACTTCCCCACGTTTGACATCCCAATGCGGCTCCGACCAGTTACGCTTGATCAGATGCTGCGCGGCCTGCTCAAGCCAGGCAGGCTCGACCTGCGCCACGGTGCGCGCATACACCCGTTGTGTCTCACTGATTTCGGCGGCCAGGATCCATCGCGGCTGACGCTGCGCGAGCCCTGAACCCGGAAAGATGCGGCACTTCAACTGCCGCGGCGCCAGATACTCACCCCGCGCATCATGCGTTGCGATCAGGCTCAGCGATCCGGCAACCAGGCTCCGGTGCACTGCTTCATAGTTTGCGGGCGCCTGATTCTCCTGCCATCCGGCATCCCGAGTCGCCAACCGGAGTTGCCGATGCAGCTCACGCCATTCACGCATCCGTGCCGGTGCCAGAAAGCTCTGCCGGCAGGCAGTCTCAAGCTGCGCCCTGGAACGCGATTCTCTTTGCTGCTGATACCACCGCCACAGATTGAGCAGGCTCATGAAGTCCGAACGCTCATCCCGGAATGCCGCATGGGCCTGATCCGCCTGCTGCTGCTTGTCCAGCGGTCGTTCACGTGGATCCTGCACGGCCAGACCACTGGCAATGACCAGGACTTCCTGCAATGCACCACGGCGACTGGCTTCGACAAGCATGCGCGCGAGCCGAGGATCAATGGGCAGCCGCGCCATGATGCGACCGGTGTCGGTGATCTGAGCCTGTTGATCCAGGGCCTGCAGCTCCTTCAGCAAGGTCTCTGCATCGCGCAGTGCCCGTGGGTCCGGCGCATCAATAAACGGAAAGGCGTAGGGGTCGCCGTAACCGAAGGCACGCATCTGCAGAACCACAGCCGCCAGGTTGGTGCGGCGAATCTCCGGATCCGTGAATGGCGGTCGGGCTGCATAGTCCTCTGCCGTATACATCCGCACACAAACACCGGGCGCGAGACGTCCACAGCGTCCTGCTCGCTGGTCGGCACTGGCCTGCGATATGCCTTCAACCGGCAGTCGTTGCAGCTTTGACTGGAAACTGTAGCGACTGATCCGGACCTGCCCGGCGTCGATGACAAAGCCGATGTTCGGCACCGTCAACGAGGTCTCAGCCACGTTGGTCGACAAAATGATGCGTCGCCTGCCTCCAGGCGTGAAGATGCGATTTTGCTGGGCAGCCGGCAGCCGGGCATAGAGCGGCAGCACTTCAAAGCGGTCCTTCAGTGCACGCCGCAACAGTTGCGCCGCATCAAAGATTTCGCGCTCACCGGTCAGAAAGACAAGGACGTCGGAAGCGCCCTGCAGCGGTGCCTGACTGGTCAGATCAATCGCTTCCAGGAGCTGGTTCTCGAAGGATGCCGCCAGACTGTCTTGATCGAGATAACGGACGGTCACCGGATAACCCCGGCCACTGACTTCAACAATGGGCGCATCGTCGAAAAAACGCGAGAAGGCAGCCACGTCGATGGTCGCACTGGTCACGATCACCTTCAGATCCGGACGCTTTGGCAACAGCCGCTTCAGATAGCCAAGCAGAAAGTCGATATTCAGGCTGCGCTCATGCGCCTCATCGATGATGAGCACCTCGTAGTCGTTCAGGAACCTGTCCCGTCGGATCTCTGTGAGCAGCAAGCCGTCGGTCACGACTTTGACCAGCGTATCCGCCCCGGTCTGGTCACTGAAGCGCACCGCATAACCGACTTGCCCACCCAAGGACACGCCAAGCTCCGCAGCGATTCTGTTCGCCACTGCGCGGGCGGCCAGGCGGCGCGGTTGCGTGTGACCGATGCGGCCTCGCAGGCCGTAGCCAGCGTCCAGACAGAGTTTTGGCAGCTGCGTGGTCTTGCCACTGCCGGTTTCGCCGGCAACGATCAGCACCTGATGCTGACTGAGCAGCTCACGCAGCTCGTCGAGGTGCGCGTCGATGGGCAGGTTCTGGGAAAAGGACACCGTCGGGCACAGTTGCTGACGCCGCTCGAGTTCTGCCTGAGAGCGTGCCAACCGGTCGGCAAAACGGGCATCGTCGCGTCGCGCCGCGCGCTTGAGCGCATGCAGATCTCGGATCAGAACGGTTTGGGGGTCGAATCTTGCCATACGGGCTTTGTACAACCGTAACAGGGCTTTGTCAGGCAGCAAGCAGTGCCTCAGAGCGCGTCGATCTGGGAAAACCTGGACCCAATCTGGTATAGTGCGCATGTATCAGATCAGAGCAGTACTGATACGCCGGGATTAAGCTGTACCCGGAAAGGAATGGCCGGCGTCCATATGGAGGCCGGCCATTTCAATTCAGCCACAGGTTCCTTTTCTTTCCACCGCTCAAAGATCCCCACTGCTCAA
>SKXG01000147.1 GCA_007128525.1 Pseudomonadales bacterium
GTTGTCATATCTGTGTCTGACTCCAGTGCGGAGAACGGGTTCAGTAGGACATCCGACAACCATGACTTCGCATCCAAGCCCTCACTTGACTTAGGCCATGATTAAGCCTATTCCGTGGACGCAGTCTGCCATGATCTGCAACACTTATCAGCGAATCGAAGGGGAGGCCCATGTCTGCATCGCGAACTTACCTGTCAGGCGTCTGCCTGGCCCTCGGCCTCAGCCTGACCGGCTGTGACACTGGTGACAGCCTGCCCAGAGCCGGCGATCCCGACCGGCCTCTGATCATCGGGGCGGTACAGCATGTCGGCAGCATTCAGGTCAATGATCAGCAGCTGACTACCGGCAACAGCCAAGTGACCATCGAAGGCAGCTTCGCCGAGGTGTCAGAGCTGCGGCCGGGCCAGCGCGTCATCATGAGCACCGACAGCTCACAGACCATAGCCATCGCGATCCAATACGATGCAAATCTCCTTGGCCCTGCCGCCAACGTCAGCCTGGCCGGTGATTCGGAGGATCCGGACCAGATCAGCCTGGAGATCCTTGGCCAACCGGTGATCACCGATGCCATGACGATTGTCCAGGGCGCTGCACCGGAAACCATCGAGAACGACCAGCTGCTGGAGATCAGCGGCACTCGCAACGCCGACGGCATCCTGGTGGCCAGCTATATCGCTGTGCATGGCAGCATGGATTACTTCAAGGTCATCGGGGAAGTTACGGCTTCAGACAGCAGTGGCTTTCAAATTGGCGACCTCGCAGTCGACAGTCGCAACGCCCTGCTGTTCGGGTTTGGAATCGCCGGCCCCACGACCGGCGACCTGGTCACAACCTTTATCGAAACCGACGGCATCACCGGGCCGGACGCTGTGGTCGCCGAAGAAGTCCAACGTATTCCCGGCATCCGCATTGCTCCGGATCAGCATGTCCGCGTGCAGGGCTATATCGGCACCTTCAACTCACCGGAGAACTTTCGCGTAGCCAACGTGCCGATCACAACTGATGACGAGACGCAGTATGTGAACGGCGATGTCGATGCACTGGCCAACAATCGCAAGGTACTGGTTCGTGGAACCATCGACCCTGTTGCTGGCCTGCTTGCACAGCAGATCGACATCTATCACACCAGATCCATCCGGGTAAGCGCGCCGGTGACAGCCATTGACGAGGCGGAACAGACCATCGACATACTCGGACTGAGCTTCGACGTCCGGGCACTGACGCGTTTTGATGACAAGCGGGACGATACCGATCCCTTTGGTCTCGGCGACCTGCAAAGCAGTGATTATCTGCGGGTTCGTGGTTATGCCGACGGGGATGTGCTGTATGCACAGCGCGTGCGCCGTGAAGACACCCGTGACCGCGCGCGCCTGCAGGGGCCGGTAACCGCGTTCGACTTCGATGCCGACGAGATCAGCATACTGGGCCAGCCCCTGTCGCTGCAGGATGGCGTCACCGTGTTCGAAGAGGCCGATGGCAGTGCTATCAGCCGGACCGAGTTCATCAATCGGACGGCACGCGGCGTCTTCATACGCGCGCATTGGGACCACTTTGGCGCCAGCACCGACCCGGTTGATGCACTCCGTCTGATCGAATGATGGACAGCAGGCCGCTGTTAAGACGACGATTGTTGCTCCACGCCAGGCTCCGGAGACAGCGGATATAGCTCTGCTGCCTCGCCCGTCGCCTGAACGTAAATCGACCGGCTCGGGAACGCAAAGCTGGTTCCAGCGCCTTCCACAATCTCTTTGATGCGGTAAGCCAGACGCTCCTTGATCTCCAGCCACTCTCCCCAGACGGTGGTGCGGGTAAAGCAGTAGACCAGGATGTCGATGGAGCTGTCGTTGAACGAGTCGATACGCACGAACGTCGCCACCTCATCCGGGCTGGCGAAATCCTCGCTGTCCAGAATGTACTGCTCAATGCTGTCACGGATTTCCCTGAGCTGCGACATCGTGGTTCGATACTCAACGCCGAGGACCCAAAGTATCCGGCGATGGCTCATGCGTGAGAAGTTGGTGACTGCGTTGTCTGCCAGCCGGGAGTTCGGCACGTACACCGGTGCGCGATCAAACCGCCTTACGGTCGTGGTTCGAAAGCCGATATCGGTGACGGTGCCTTCAACCACGCCATCGACATTGATCCAGTCACCCGGTTCAAAGCGTCGCTCACCAAGTACAAACAGGCCGGCAATCAGGTTCTTGAACAGGTCCTGGGCGCCCAGGGCCACAGCCACACCGAACAGACCAAGGCCGGCAATGATCGGGCCGACAGCAATGCCCCAGAGTTCCAGAATGGTCGCACCACCCAACACAACAAAGGCAATCTTGGCGATGCGTATGATCCAGTTGATCATCGCATCTGTCAGCGCACCTGTATTGTGCATCGCCAGGTTACCAACGGGCTCACTGAGCCGGAAGAATGCCCAGAACAAGGTGAACGAGACCAGAGACCGGTTGATGTTGTAGAAGAATTCGGTGGTCGAGTCTTCGAGATTCAGAACGTTCGTGGCAACGAATATACCAAAAAGCACAGGCACAAAACGCAGCGGATCATAGAGCGCATCGAGAATGGTACTATTGACCGGCAACTTCGCCCGCAGTGCCAGCCGCTTCATCACGCTCAGCACATAGCGCGTGAACAGCGTGCGCAGTGCGATCGACACCAGAATGATGAACAGCGCGAGCAGCATGTGCGCCACATCGATACCGAACAGGCCCTCACGCCAGACGGTAACAACCAGCTCCCAGAACTCGCGCAGATAGGATGTGTCCATGATGCTTCCAAGCAACTCAGCGTCAGGCGCGCCGATACTACTGGATCAGCATGGACAGGCCAAACGCTGTCAGCCAATTGCTGACAGCGCTTCCAACCAGATTAGTCGTCGGCATTGACCATCCGCACCACAGGCGTGGTGCCGCCACCACGACGGTCATCAATCACCAGATAGATATAGCCCGCCGGGCTGACGCGCACATCACGAATACGTGCCCAGCCACTCAGCAGTGGCGGTCGTTCCATGATGCCGATCTGCAAGCCACCATTGGCCTCGACCACCGGCAGCCGGGCAACCTGACGCCCAGCCAGGCCTCCGGCCAGCAGGTTGCCCTGCCACTCCGGAAAGACATCGCCCTGATACAGGGCCAGGCCGGAGGTCGCAATGGACGGCGTCCAGTACTGGACAGGCTGCTCCATACCCTCTCTGTGGGTGGCCTCATGGATCGGCCGGCCACCGTACTGCACCCCATAGCCAATCACCGGCCAGCCATAATTCCGACCTTTCTCAACCAGATTCAACTCGTCACCACCCTGCGGGCCGTGCTCAGTCAGCCACAGGCGGTCGTTTTCCGCGTCGTAGACCAGACCCTGGGCATTGCGGTGGCCATAGCTCCAGATTTCCGGCAAGGCGCCATCCTGGCCAACGAAAGGGTTGTCTTCGGGCACGCTGCCATCGTCATTGAGGCGCAAGGTCTTGCCCTTGTGGTTGTCAAGGCGCTGCGCCGGATGGTCGCTGCGCGGCTCCCAGAAGGCGTTGGCACCACGGTCACCGACGGTCATGAACAGGTATCCGTCGCTATCAAACGCGAGCTTCGAACCAAAGTGCGGGCCGGCACCGCTCCAGGCGTCGGCTATAAAAATGTCTTTCAGATCCACGATCTCATCACCGACCAGCCGCCCGCGGGCCAGCGCCGTAGTGGCCTCGTCACCCGCCTCATTGGGCTTGGAGTACGTCAGGTAGATGATCTGGTTCTCTTCAAATTCCGGATGCAGCGCCACCTCCAGCAAACCACCCTGCCCCCGATACCACACAACCGGTGTGCCCGGCACGGCCTCATCACGGAGTTCACCATCCCGCACCAGGCGCAGTCGGCCGGGCTTCTCGGTGATCAGCAGGTCGCCACCCGGCAGAAAGGCCAGTGACCACGGATCTTCCAAGCCACTGGCCACAGTCTCCAGCTGGAACTTGTGGTGCATGGTCTCGAAAACGTCGTCCGGCACCTCTATTGCATCCCCACCCCAGGCTGTGAAACTCCCCAGCAGCAAGGCCAGGCCCGCAGCGAGCTGCATTGTATGGTTTGTCTTCTGCGCTCTCATATTGGTCTCCTGTGGTCTGTCACAGATAACGGACATAGCATGGGGAGATTGGTTCGCCGAGGCAAGTTGCCTAGGGTACCTCTGAATAACTCCTTGCGTCCTCTGCGTGGACTGAAGCGTACAGATGCAAGGCGTTGTTCAGAGATACCCTGGCGGCGACGATTGACGGCTCAAGCGATGGGGTTACCCTAGAGAACCAACAGGCCAACAGGATCAAGCATGTCGTTGACTGTCTGCTTTTCACACGGCAAGGAAAGCGGCCCCTGGGGCCGGAAAATCACGCTGCTGGCGGAGATCTGTCAGCATCGCGGCATGGCCGTGGTCAGCCCTGACTATCGGTTCACCATGGACCCCGACGAACGGGTCAGCCACCTGCTCGAGCAGAACCTGCCGCGCGACAAGGATCTGGTTCTGGTGGGGTCGAGCATGGGCGGTTATGTCGCTGCGGTGGCCAGCCAGGCCCTGCAACCTCGCGGCCTGTTCCTGATGGCACCAGCGGTCGACCTGCCCGGCTTCGCCGCCGACACGCGCCCTGTCGCGGAGCACACCTGGGTGGTACACGGCTGGCGCGACGACATCGTCCCGCCTGCCAATGCTATCGGCTATGCCCAACGCCATCGCGCCAGCCTGCA
>SKXG01000247.1 GCA_007128525.1 Pseudomonadales bacterium
AGGCCGGACAATGCGCTGATCAGGCCGCTCTGAGCCTGTGGGCTCAACGCTGCCAGGTCTGAAACACCCGAGGCTGCCGGCAGGATCTTTAAGCCACTTGGCCCCTCAATAATAATGTCAGCAAGATCAACCTGCCCGCCAAGTACGTGCGACAGGTTGGCGGGCGGATGCAGACCCAGCAGCACGTCGACATTGGCCAGCCCAAGATCTGCATCCAGCAGCAAGGTGGACTTGCCCATTTGCGCCATCGCCAGCGCCAGATTTACCGAGATACTGGTCTTGCCAACACCGCCTTTGCCCCCCGTTACGGCCAGCACCTTGGGTCCGCGGGATTGCTGCAGGCGACGGAGGCCCTCTGCCTGATCGGTATTGCCGCGAGAACCTGCTGATTGATTATTCTGCTTAGATGCTGGCACCTGCCACCTCCCTGTCTGCCAGTGTGTTGTTATCTGACGCACCACCCAGCCAGGGCGGCGGCAGATCAGCCGAATCAGACTCCTGCTGTGCCCGTGCCGCCCAACTGATCAGATGAACGGCTCGTGCTGTCTTCAGATCTTCCGGTACCCGTTGACCATCGCTGAGCCAGACGGCCGGCAACTGCGAGGTAATCAGCGTGGACAAAGCGGCACCCAGGCCACTGGTCTCATCGATTTTGGTCAGTGCCACGCCGGCCAGTGCGGTACCGCCGAAACTGTTTACCGCGCGACGCATAACCGTGGCCTGCATGTTGGCCGCCAGCACCAGGTAACTGCGAATATGAGAGCGAATGCTCAGCAGCTTCAGGCGTTCCGCCAGCCGGCAATCCGATGGCGCCATGCCCGCCGTATCGATCAGAATCAACCGGCGCTGGCGATACTGGTCCAGCAACTGGCCAAGCGCTTCGGCGGAGTCGGCCTGGCGGACGCTGACGCCAAGTATGGTCGCGAAGGCTTCCAGCTGACGCTGGGCGCCGATCCGAAAGCCGTCGGTGGAAATCAGCAGCAGCGACTCAGGGCCATAGCGCAGACAGTGCCGGGCAGCCAGCTTGGCGATGGTCGTGGTCTTGCCGACACCCGTCGGCCCCACCAGGGCAAACACGCCGCCCTGATCCACCGGATCTTCGGCCGCCACCTTGACCTGCCGGCCCAGACTGAAAATCACTTCGCGCCAGGCTTTGCCGGCATCTTCGATGTGTGCCACCGCCGAGGCGAGACTGCCGGCCAGGTCTGGCGTCAACCCCAGACCATTGATCCGGCGCATCAGCGCTGCCCGACGCGGCGAGAAGGTTTTCATGTCCGCCCAGGCCAGATGCGTGAACTGCTCCTGCAGCAGTTGCTTCATCATGCCCAGTTCCTGCTGCATGGCCTTCAGTGCCGGGTCCGGCGACCACTGAATGCTGGCTTTCGAATCCCGGCGAGAGGCCACCTGTGGTGAAGACGCAGAGGCTTGCTCTACGCGCGTCTCCGGCGCCGGTACCGATTCGGCTGCGCGGGCGAGCCATTCCGCCGTGCTGCGTGCTGCGCTCTGCGCATCACCGGCGGCTTCGTCGGGCCGGTCGGGACGCTTGCTGCGTGGCCCAGCATCAGGCGCATTGGCGTTGGCGCTGCCTGGTTCATCAGCGGCTGTCGCTGACGGTCGGCTCTTGGCCGCATCCGTCTGGGTGGTACTCTGCCAGGCCAGCCGGCTGACCAGGTCTTCGTCATAATCCACGGCCGCCACGATCTCGACACCACCGTCAACCGCCTGGCTCGACAGAATCACAGCATCCGGGCCCTGCTCATCACGCACCATGGCAATGGCGCGCCGCATGTCGGGACCGACGAATCGCTTGATCTTCATTCTCTCCATCCTCCGCTGTGGCTCGCTCAGGCGGCCTGGGTATCCCGGCCGACGGTAGCGACGACCCGCACCTGACGGTTGTCCGGAATCTCGGTGTAGGCCAGCACGTGCAGGCCTCGTATCCCGGCTCGCAACCATCTGGACAACCAACTCCGGATATCCGGAGAGACCACCAGAATGGCCGGCTCACCCTGAGCCTCCTGCCGCTGCACCAGATCCCGCAAGGAACTCTGCAGGCGCTCTGCCAATCCGGGTTCCAGCGCCATTCCGCCGCCAGTTCCCTGTTGTTGAAGCATGTTCTGCAATAACTGTTCCAGCCCTGGATCCAGGGCCAGCAATGGCACATCCGGCGTGCTTCCGGCGATGTGCTGCATAATTGAGCGGCCCAGCGCGACCCGGACAGACGCGATCAAAGCGTCAGGATCCTGACTGTTGGCGGACTGCTGCGCCAAGGATTCGGCGATTGTGCGCATGTCACGGATCGGCACCTCCTCTGCAAGCAGGGCCTGAAGTACCTTGAGCAGGCCGCTGAGTTCGATGGTCTTGGGTATCAGGCTCTCGACCAGCTTGGGATGGCTTTTGCCCAGCATGTCGAGCAGCTTCTGCACTTCCTCATGGCCAAGCAGCTCATGGGCATGCTCTTTCAGCACACGCGACAGATGGGTGGCGATGACGGTCGCCGGATCGACGACGGTGTAACCGAGTGAGACCGCCTGTTCTCTGTCGAGCGGATCAATCCAGACGGCGTCCAGGCCAAAAGCCGGATCCCGGGTGCGCTCGCCCTTGATCTCGCCATAGACCTGCCCCGGATTGATGGCCAGCTCCCGGTCCGGCGCGATCTCCGCTTCGGCCACAGGTACGCCGTGCAATGCCAGCCGGTATGTGGTCGGGCCCAAATCCAGGTTGTCGCGGATGTGCACTGGATTCATCAGGAAGCCGAGTTCCTGGGACAGCTTGCGCCGTACGCCTTTGATCCGCGCTACCAGCCCGCCGTTCTGCTTGTCCTCGACCAGCGGAATCAGGCGATACCCCAGCTCCAGGCCCAGCACATCGACCGGCGGCACATCATCCCAGCTCAGCTCACGGGAAGTCTGCTGGGCCTCGGTTGTCTCCTGGGGCGCATCAACGATGTCGCCCGCCGCTTCTTCGGCGGCTTTGCGCCGGCCCAGCACAAAGCCGATTGAAGCCAGCCCCAGGGCGAGCGTCAGAAATACCAGCAGCGGCAGACCCGGCACCAGACCCAGCGCCGCAACCAGCGCAGACACGGTGTAGATGGCGGTTGAGTTGCCAAGCAACTGTTCACGAACCTGGTCGCCCATGTCGCGTGCTGCGGACACTCGCGTGACGATGATCGCCGCCGAAGTCGACAGCAGCAACGACGGAATCTGCGCAACCAGGCCATCACCGATGGTCAACAGAATGTAGTTGGTCGCGGCATCATTGAGACTCATCGCATGCGTGACTGTGCCAATGATCAAACCGCCAATGATGTTGATAAAGAGAATCAGGATGCCGGCCACCGCATCCCCACGAACGAACTTGCTGGCACCATCCATGGAGCCGTAGAAGTCCGCTTCCTGCGCCACTTCCTCACGGCGCAATCGCGCCTCTTCCTGTGTCAGCACACCGGCATTCAGATCGGCATCAATGGCCATCTGCTTGCCAGGCATGGCATCCAACGTAAACCTGGCGGTAACCTCCGATACGCGTGTTGCACCTTTGGTAACCACCACGAAATTGATGATGACCAGGATCGCAAACACTACGAAGCCGACGGCATAATTGCCGCCAACGACGAAGTCACCAAAACCCTGAATCACCTTGCCAGCTGCATCTGTTCCCGTGTGCCCGTTAAGCAGGACAACGCGTGTGGACGCCACGTTCAGCGCCAGGCGCAGCAGCGTGGCCACCAGAAGAACGGTGGGGAAGACACTGAAGTCCAGCGGCCGACTCGAGTACACCGCCATGATGATCACCATCAACGACAGTGCAATGTTGAACGTGAACAAAAGGTCCAACACCATGGGCGGCACCGGCATCACGATCATGCCAATCAGCGCCAGAAGCAGTAGCGGCGTGCCCAGACCAACCAATTGCAGCCGGGACAATGCCGGCGTGGCGGTACTCATCAGGTGTTCCTCCCGGCGTGCAACAGGTCTTCAGGAATCGGCAGTTCGCCCGGAAATTCCGGATGGGTCGCCGTATAGCCCTGTGCATTTTTCAACTGGAAGACATAGGCCAGAATTCTTGCGACAGCCAGGTACAGGCCTGCCGGTATTTCTGCGCCCAGATCCGTGTGATAGAAGATGGCCCGGGCCAGCGGCGGCGCCGAGCAAATGGTGATGTTGTTTTCAGTCGCAACCTCTCGGATGCGTGCCGCTATGTGGTCGGCACCCTTCGCCACCACACGTGGCGCGCGGTCAGGCTGATCGCTGTACTTCAAGGCCACGGCATAGTGGGTCGGGTTGGTAATGACCACATCGGCAGACGGCACTTCTTCCATCATGCGTCGGCTGGCCAGCTCCTGCTGCATCTGTCGGCGCCTGCCACGCATTTCCGGGTTGCCGTCTGTTTCCTTGAATTCATCCTTCACTTCCTGGCGCGTCATGCGCAGCTTTTTGGTGTGGCTCCAGAGCTGAAACGGGGCATCGACCGCCGCGATCAACAACAAACCAAGCGCCAGTGCCAGAAACACGTACTGCACATAACCGGCAGCTTCCACCATCCCCACCAGCGGCGGCTTGCCGGCCAGGGCCAGGACGCGCTCATGCAGCATCCACAACAAACTCATCGCGATGCCGATCAGCACCGCGAACTTCAAAAAAGTCTTGCCGAACTCCATCAAGCCCTGCACGGAGAAGATACGCTTCAGGCCTGCCA
>SKXG01000331.1 GCA_007128525.1 Pseudomonadales bacterium
CCAGGGATGGCCGCACCTGGCAGTGCCGGCGACCGAATGTTGGTGGCAGCCAGCCTGCGTCGGTGGAGACCCGCGCCACCTGCTGGCTGGACTTTGATCCCACCGACGCATTCGTGTTGACTGAATGAAAACGGAGCGGTTGCTGGGCTGGCTGCCGTTTCTGTGGCTGGTGCTGCTGGCCGCCGTGCCCTTCATACTGCTCGGTAAAGTCAGTGTGGCCGAACAGATTGTGGCGCAGCCGCCCTTTACGCCGCTGTTCGGACCCGACGGGCTGCAAGTCAGCGCCGCGGCCTATGCCGGCCTGACTGAAGACGACCTCTACCTGCGTGCCTACCTGGGATCGCTGCGCCTTGCGGGCATTGCGACCCTGATCTGTCTGTTGATGGCCTACCCGATGGCGTATGCCATCGCCCGGGCACCGGAGCGCTGGCGCCTGCCATTGCTGATGGCCGTCATTCTGCCGTTCTGGACCAGCTTTCTGATTCGCGTGTATGCGATGATTGGCATACTCCGGCCCAACGGCCTGCTTAATCAGGCGCTGCAGTGGCTGGGCGTGATCGAACAGCCACTGAACCTGCTGCACAATGATCCGGCGGTGGTGGTCGGCATCGCCTATGCCTATCTGCCGTTCATGGTCTTGCCACTCTATGCGGTACTGGCGCAGCAGGACCGCAACCTGATAGATGCCGCAGCCGACCTTGGGGCAGGGCGCTGGCGACGTTTCGTCACCATTACGCTGCCGCTGTCGCTGCCTGGTATTGCCGGTGGCTGTCTGCTGGTGTTTATCCCGGCCGTTGGTGAGTTCGTAATTCCAGCGCTGCTCGGTGGCCCAGACACGCTGATGGTTGGGCGCGTGATCTGGAATGAGTTCTTCGTCAACGGTGACTGGCCAAGGGCCAGTGCACTCGCCGTGGTGATGCTGCTGATACTTGTGGTGCCGCTGCTGTTCTTTGAGCGGCTGCTGGGCAGGCGAAGCTGATGGCGCTGCGTATTCTGGCACTGATAATCGGCTTTGCGCTGTTGTACATCCCGATACTGTCGGTGGTCGTGTACTCGTTCAATGCCTCGCGCCTGGTAACCGTGTGGGCTGGCTTCTCGACACAGTGGTACGGCGCACTGTTTGAGAACCGACAGTTGCTGCAGGCGCTGGCACTGTCGCTGCGCATTGCGCTGGTCAATGCCTTTATAGCCACGGCGTTGGGCACCTGTGCCGCGTTACTGCTGGCACGGGTCAGGCGCGGGCTGTTGCGCCATGTTGTCGCAGCCGGTACTGCGACCATGCTGGTGATTCCAGAAGTAATTCTGGGTTTTGCATTGCTGCTGAGTTTTGTGACCTTCGGCGAACTGATTGGCTGGCCCGGCAATCGCGGTGCCCTGACCGTGACGCTGTCGCACATCACTTTCAGTACCGCATTCGCGGCCGTGATCATCCGCGCGCGGCTGGCGATGATGGACGACACCTTTGAAGAAGCCGCCCGCGACCTCGGTGCCGGGCCCTGGACCGTGCTGCGTACCGTGACGCTACCGTTGCTGGCGCCGGCCCTGCTGGCCGCCTGGCTGCTGAGCTTTACCCTGTCCTTCGATGACTTGGTGATCGCCAGCTTCACCAGTGGTCCGGGCAGCTCGACACTGCCCATGCAAATCTATGCCAGCGTGCGCCTTGGCGTCAGCCCGCAGATCAATGCCCTGGCGACCTTGATGATCGGTGCCGTCGCCATCGGCATACTGATCGCCACTTGGATTCTGCAGCGGCGCCGGCATAAAAACGAAGCGCGCCTGCCTTCGCCGCACTGACATTTTGAGGAGCCAACAATGGGCCGATTTACGTCTTTCGACGGTACCGAGATCCACTACCACACCTGGGGCGACATCGGCCGGGGCATACCCGTGGTACTCCAGCATGGATTCATTGCTGATGGGCGTACGAACTGGGAGGGAAACGGCATTGTTCGGGCGCTGACGGCGGCGGGTCATACAGTCATCGCACCGGATGCCCGCGGCCACGGACAATCCGGTAAACCGCATGATCCTGCCGTCTATGGTGAGTCCAACATGGCGCGCGACCTGCAGGCGCTGTTCGATCACCTGCAGCTCAGCGCGGTTAACCTGGTGGGCTATTCAATGGGCGCCATCATTGCCCTGTTGACGGCCATTGCCGATCAGCGAGTACGGCGGCTGGTGGTCGGTGGCGTAGGTGCCGGCATTATTGAGCTGGGCGGTGTGGACACGCGAGCCATTCCCAACGACCTGCTGGCTGAAGCCTTGCTGGCAGAGGACCCGGGCGCCATCAAACACCCGGGTGCCGCGGGCTTCCGTCTGTTTGCCGATGCCATGAATGCGGATCGCCGGGCGCTGGCGGCTCAGGCGCAGTCGGTGCACGCCGAGCCCATCCCGGTGGATCAGATTCAGGTGCCCGCGCTGGTGCTGGCCGGTGAGCAGGATCCGCTGGCAGAACGGCCGCAGGTGCTTGCCGGTGCGCTGCCGCTGGGCGAGCTGGTGGTTGTGCCCGGAGACCATATGAGTGCATTGCGGCAACCGGCCTTTGTCGAAGCCTTGCTGCGCTTTCTGGCTTGAGTCGGCGCGAAGCGGGCCCCCAAGCCAGATTTTGCACCTCGCTTCAAGCCTTGTTCTGGACCCGGCCTTTGGCCATAGTCCCGCCTCCCGAATTACCCCACCTCAGGAGAGTGCCAAGCCCGATGGTGCCTCCGATCGAAAGCCGTATCGCCCAAACCCTGTCCGTCCGTGAGCCGCAGGTTGCCGCCACGGTCAAGCTGCTTGATGAAGGCGCCACCGTGCCCTTCATCGCCCGCTACCGGAAGGAGGCCACCGGCGGCCTCGACGATACGCAGCTGCGCGAGCTCGAGACCCAGCTGGTCTATCTGCGCGAACTCGAGGAGCGGCGGGCCACTGTCCTGGCCAGCATTGACGAGCAGGGCAAGCTGACCCCGGCCTTGAAGCGCGATATCGAACAGGCCGAGACCAAGCAGCGTCTGGAAGATCTGTACCTGCCCTATAAACCCAAGCGCCGTACCAAGGCGCAGATTGCCCGCGAAGCCGGACTTGAGCCGCTCGCTGTTGGGCTGTTGGAGAATCCGGCGTTGCACCCCGAGGCGACGGCCGTCGACTATCTGCGTGAGCCGTTTGAGATCGACGGCGTTCAGAATCCCGGCGTACCCGACGCCAAGGCGGCGCTCGACGGTGCACGCTGGATACTCCTCGACCACTTCAGCGAAGACGCCGGTTTGCTGGAGCGCCTGCGCGATCACCTGAACCGGGAGGCCGTGGTGGTCTCGCGTCTGGTCGAGGGCAAGGAGGCGGATGGCGCGAAGTACCGTGATTATTTTGATTACGCCGAGCCGCTGAACAAGGTGCCGCCGCATCGTGCGCTGGCGTTGTTTCGCGGCCGCAATGAGAAATGCCTGCGCATCGAGCTGCGACTGCCCGAGACCCTCGCCGACGACTGGACGGCAACCGGCCGTGACAGCGCCGAGCGCATGGTCGCGGCCCACTTCGCCGTGGTGGATCAGGGCCGGCCCGCCGATACCTGGCTGCTGGAAAGCGTGCGCCTGGCCTGGCGCGCCAAGCTTGGCATGCACCTGGAGACCCAGCTGCTGGGCGAACTGCGCGCCCGCGCCGAGGATGAGGCCATTAGCGTGTTTGCCCGCAACCTGAAGGATCTGCTGCTGTCCGCGCCGGCCGGTATGCGCTGCACCATGGGCCTGGATCCGGCGATACGCACCGGCGTCAAAGTTGCGATCGTCGATGGCACCGGCAAACTGCTGGCCACCGACACCGTTTACCCGCATCAGCCACGCAACGACTGGCAGGGCAGCCTGCAGCGCCTTGCACAGCTTTGCAAAGCGCACCAGGTTGAGCTGGTGGCCATCGGCAATGGCACCGGTTCGCGCGAGACCGACAAGCTGGTCGCCGAGCTGATGCGCGATCAGCCAGAACTCAAGCTGACGCGCATCATGATTTCCGAAGCCGGGGCATCGGTGTATTCGGCGTCAGAACTGGCCGCGAAGGAGTTTCCCGATGTTGATGTCAGCCTGCGCGGCGCCGTGTCCATTGCCCGTCGATTGCAGGATCCGTTGGCGGAGCTGGTCAAGATTGAGCCCAAGGCCATTGGCGTTGGCCAGTACCAGCATGATGTCAGTCAGACCAAGTTGGCGCGCTCGCTTGATGCCGTGGTGGAGGATTGCGTTAACGCCGTCGGCGTCGATCTGAACACGGCCAGTGTGCCGCTGCTGACGGCCGTATCCGGCCTCACGCCGGCGCTGGCGGAAAGCATCGTCAGCCAACGTGATGCCAGTGGGGCGTTCCGCTCACGAGATGCGCTGCTGGCAGTACCGCGTCTGGGTCCGAAAACCTATGAGCTGGCTGCCGGCTTTTTGCGCATCTCCCAGGGCGACAACCCGCTCGATGCCACCGCTGTGCATCCGGAGGCGTATCCGGTTGTCGAGCGCATCCTGGCGGATTTGGGCTGCGATGTAAGGTCTCTGATGGGACAGCGGGACAAGCTCAAGGCCCTGGAGGCCGAGAAGTACACCGATACACAGTTCGGACTGCCAACCGTGCGCGACATCCTGACGGAGCTCGAGCGCCCGGGGCGCGATCCGAGACCGGAGTTCCGGGCACCCACGTTCAGCGACGCCGTGTTGGACTTGAAGGATCTTGAGCCCGGCATGGTGCTGGAAG
>SKXG01000382.1 GCA_007128525.1 Pseudomonadales bacterium
GACGTCAGCCGCTGCGAGCGTCGCATGCTCAGCCGCAACTCGATGGAACTGTGGACCAATTTCCACATGGTCATCCAGCGCAATGAACAGGGTGACCCGCTGTACTTTATCGTGCAGATCGCCGACGTCACCGAGATGCGCCAGAGCCAGGAGCGCATGGCACAGATGGCGTTCTACGACACGCTCACCGATCTGGCCAACCGGCGCCTGTTCTCCAACCGCCTGGAACAGTCCATCCAGCATGCACTGCGCTCCAATCAGTGCGCTGCCCTGCTCTATCTGGATCTGGATCAGTTCAAGCGTGTCAACGATACACTCGGTCACGAGGCCGGCGACGAACTGCTCAGGGAAGTCGCCCACCGGCTCGTTCAATGCGTGCGTAGCGAGGACACCGTCGCCCGTCCTGGTGGCGATGAGTTCACCATCCTGCTGCACCACATCAGCGCGCCCGCCGATGCCGGCCGGGTGGCAGAAAAGATACTGGAGAAATTGCGTGAACCCGTGACGATCGCCGGGCATCAGCTGGTGGTCACGACCAGTATCGGCATAACGATCATTCCGGACGACTCCGTGCAGCCCAATGTCCTGACCAAGAACGCCGATTTGGCCATGTACCGGGCCAAGGAGCGGGGACGTAACAACTATCAGTACTACTCCGAAGACATGAACACCGAGGCGCTGTCACGCCTGCGAACCGAAAACGAACTGTACATCGCCCTTGCCGAGCAGCAGTTCGAACTGCACTACCAGCCCAAGGTCCGGCTCAGCGATCAGCGCATACTTGGTGCCGAGTGCTTGCTGCGCTGGCAGCACCCGACTCGCGGCACCGTTATGCCCGATCAGTTTATCCGGGTGGCAGAGGAAAGCGGGGCCATTATCGAGATTGGCAACTGGATCATCGAAGAGGCCTGTCGTACGGCCAGCCGCCTGGTCCGCGACTACGAGCAAGACTTCCGTCTCGCCATCAACATTTCACCGCGTCAGTTCCGGGACCCGAACCTGGTCAACAACATTCGTCGTCATCTGCGCGAATCCGAGCTCGACCCAAGCTGCATTGAGCTGGAGATTACCGAGACCATGCTGATGGACGACTCCGAAGCCTCGGCCATTATTGTCGACCGGCTGCACAAGCTGGGCGTCGGCATTGCCATCGACGATTTTGGTACCGGCTACTCGTCGCTGAGCTACCTGAAGCGGTTCCCGATACAGACCATCAAGGTGGACCGTGCATTCGTCAAGGACATACCGGAAAACGCCGACGACAAGGCCATCACCAGCGCCGTCATCGCCATGGCACACCAGCTCAACCTTGACGTAGTGGCCGAAGGCGTGGAGACACGGGCACAGCTTGAGTTCCTGCGCGGCCAGGACTGCGAGTACGGCCAGGGCTACTATTTCAGCAAACCACTGCCACTGGATCGGATGACCCGAATGCTGCGACCGCGACTGAAAGTTGTGACCAACGACGAACGCGCCGGTTAACTAGCAAGCCGTGTGCTGCGCATTGCGTTACGTGACTCAACTTGTCGGTGCGGCCGCCAGCAACTGACGCAGTGCCCGTGTCAGCGCTGCCGGCGGACCTTCGTAAACGGAACGCGCCAGTACATCAACACGATGCGCAAGCTGTTCTGTGATGTCCGCCCGCCAGCGGCTGTCCGGATCGACCTGATGCAGCTTCAACAGCAGCGCCGCATCTTCGGACAGGTGCCGCAAATACCACCACTGAGACTTCAGCACTGTATCCAGGCTGAGCCGGTACAGGTTGAGCTGATGGTGCAGCAGCTCGCTTTTCGATTGCAGCGCCCCGATATTCTGGGCCCGCCATGCGGCTTGTCCGGCCTGCCAGGTCTGCAACATGACCAATTGCAGGTCATCCGACGCCAGCATCACGTCAATCTGCAGCCGCCGCCAGCGTTCCGACTCCTGCTGCAGCCCTTCGCCGAGTGCATCGAGCTGCTGGCGCGTGACGGGCAGGGCCTGACCCGGCGTAAAACTGCGCCGCCCATGCCAGCGAGCCACCCGGTCGGCCAGCAGATGCATACGCAAAGGCTTTTGCATCTCTCGCAACTGATCCTGCACGAACTCACACCAGTCCGGATGCAGCGCGCGTGACAGCAGAGACCAGGACGCCTGCAGCTGCTGCAGCTCCCGCAACAGCTGGGCAGCGGCTGCCAGACCGAGCACGTTCGGGTGCCGACCCAGACACTGCAACGCACGGCTGCTGGCCCGCAGCGCCTGCATCAGGACGTAATCCGCATGTCGGGATCGGCCGACCTTGACGACCATTGGCCAGGGCATGATATCGGGTTCGCCACGCAATCAGTGATGCGCCCTATTATGCACTTTCCGGCGACGATCAAGGCGCTGCGCGGCGATGGCCACCAGCAGGCTGCTGACCGCACCAAAGGCCATGAAGGCAATCAATGGCCAGGCCGACCGGCCAAGCATGGTGCCGACCAGCTGCGTGACGATGGCCGCACTCATCATCTGAGCAAACCCGGTCAGCGCCGACGCCGTGCCGGCCCGATATGGAATCTCATTCAGTGAGGCCGCCTGCGCGTTCGGCATTCCCATGCCCTGGCCAACCTGGGCAAGTACGATAGGCAGAAACAGCGTCATCGGGCTGAGCCTGTCGAGGTAAACAAACACCCCGCAGATGGCCACGCCCAGCAACGCAATCCACATGCCAATGGTCATCATCGGCAGCATGCCAACCCGCGTGCCGATCCGCACGCTGATCAGATTGCCGAGCATGAAGCCGGCAGCAATCAGAATGAAATACAGCCCGTACTCGGTTGTTGGTCGGCCAAGCAGGTCCACCATCACATAGGGTGAACCGGCAATGAAGGCAAAGAAGATAGACGACGACAGCGCCGGATAGGCGCCCAGCAGACAAAACATCGGCGAGCGCAGCAAGGCGCCAAAGCCATGCAGCATCTCGCGAGGCGACTCCGCCACGCCGGCGCTGGCATGCGACTCAGCCAGATAGCGCAGCGAACCGATCAGGACCAGCACACCGCCGATACTGATGCCGACAAAGATGGCCCGCCATTGAAACAGATCGTTGACCACGCCACCGAAGCCCGGCGCCAGCATCAGCGCCAGAACCATGACCATGACCAGTTGCGCAATGACCGTCGCTGAACGTTCCGGGCCATAGAGATCCCGGGCAATGGCGCGCGCCAGCACCAGGCCTGCAGCGCCGCCGCTGGCCTGCAGAATCCTGGCGACGACCAGCAACTCCAGCGTCGGGGCCAGCACACAGCCAACGCTGCCGACAATGAACATGCCAATGCCGGCATGCAGCACCGGCCGGCGCCCGTATCGATCGGACAAGGGGCCAAAGGCCAGCGTTGATATGGCGATCGACAAAAATGCCAGACTCAGGGCGAGCTGTGAGCGGCCCGACGGCACTTCAAAAGTCTCGGCGACGGCCGGCAGCGCCGGCAGAAAGGCCTGCGTGGCAAAGGGGCCTATGGCGGTCACGGCCGCCAGCAACACGATCAACCACATTGGCGCAGGCTTGCTGACATCCAGCGCCGGCGCTCTCAACGACAACATAGGTAAGACCCTGGGACGCCCCGCTGAGCGGTACGTAAAACTGCGCAGTTTATCAGTCAGCGGCGCCGCCTGCCTGCCCCTGGCCCCTTGCGCTGTCGAGCAAACTGGCATAAAAATCAAACAGCAGCACTCAGGGGGTGCCCATGTTCCTCCAACTGCTTGAACGACACGTTCGGCAAGGCCGCCTCAAGCTGGTCGGTCCTGACGGCAAAGAGTATCAATTCGGCGGTCTGAGCGGACCACAGGTGACCTGGGTTCTGCGTGAAGCCGACTGCCTGCGCCCAATCTTCAGCAACCCGACTCTTGCACTCGGCGAAACCTACATGAGAGGCGCCTGGGATGTCGCAGAGGGCAGTCTCAGCGATCTAATCTCACTGCTGCGTATCAATCTTGGCCACCTCGCCAGCCAGAAAGGCTGGCGGCGCTGGCTGTTCACGCTCGTTCGGACCTGGAACCACATCAACGCCAGCCGCCGCCATGTGGCGCATCACTATGATCTCGATGAGACGCTGTTCAGGGTCATGCTGGATCGCGATATGCATTACTCCTGTGCCTATTTTCAAGACCCCGACATGTCGCTGGAAGCCGCCCAGCAGGCCAAGGCCAACCACATTGGCAACAAGCTGTTGCTGGCGCCCGGCCACCAGGTGCTGGATATCGGCTCGGGCTGGGGCAGTATGGCGCTGCATCTGGCGCAACAGGAGTCTGTAGCGGTGACCGGGCTTACGCTGTCGACCGAGCAGCGCCGCGTGGCCTGCGCAAGGGCCGACGCCCTGGGGCTGGCATCCCGTGTCCGTTTTCTGTTGCAGGATTACCGCGAGCATCAGGAAAGCTACGACCGGGTGGTCAGTGTCGGCATGTTTGAACATGTCGGGCTGCGCAACTACCAGCGCTATTTCGCGCAGCTCAAACGCAATCTGAAACCGGGTGGGATCGCGCTGCTCCACACCATAGGCACCACACGCCCACCGGGGCCGGCCAACCCCTGGATTCACAAGTACATCTTTCCCGGTGGCTACATCCCGTCACTGTCGCAGATCCTGCCAGCACTCGAGCGGAGCCAGCTCGCCATCACGGATGTCGAAGTGCTGCGTCAGCACTATGCCCTGACCTTACAGGAATGGCA
>SKXG01000343.1 GCA_007128525.1 Pseudomonadales bacterium
CCGTCACATCTATGAAACCGCGGCCGCGCACGGCAAACGGGTGCAGGCGCTGGGTGGCGCCAAGAACCACCTCGTCATCATGCCGGATGCCGATATGGATCAGGTGGTGGATGGCCTGATGGGCGCAGCCTATGGCTCGGCCGGTGAGCGCTGTATGGCCGTGTCCGTGGCCGTGCCAGTTGGCCATGGTACCGCCGATGAGCTGGTCAGGCGTCTGGTCCCGCGGGTCGAAGCGCTGCGTGTCGGACCCTATACGGATCCGGATGCGGAGATGGGGCCATTGATCAGCGACGCGCATCGCGCACGCGTCATCGAATACGTCGAGAGCGGCGTACGCGACGGCGCCAGGCTGTTGGTCGACGGGCGCGGCCTCAAGCTGCAGGGTTATGAGCAGGGCTATTTCATGGGCGGCTGTCTGTTCGACGAGGTACAGCCGGAGATGCGCATCTACCTTGAGGAGATCTTCGGGCCGGTGCTCAGCATTGTGCGGGCGCCGGACTTTGATGCGGCGCTGGGTCTGGTCAATGACCACCAGTATGGCAATGGCGCAAGCATCTTTACATCGGATGGTGATACGGCGCGTCGTTTTACCAGCCAGGCCCGGATCGGCATGGTTGGCGTTAACGTGCCGATCCCGGTGCCGGTGGCCTACCACAGCTTTGGTGGCTGGAAAGACTCGCTGTTCGGCGACCTGCACATTCACGGGCCGGATGGTGTGCGGTTCTACACCCGGCTTAAAACGATGACGACGCGCTGGCCTTCCGGCATCGGCGGCGGCGCGGCATTTCACTTCCGCCGTGGCAGCGACAGCTGAGCACAGCGCGTCGTTCGGAGGCTGGCGCTCAGAGGCTCCAGATCAGCGGCACATCACATTGCCACCGCAAACAGTGATCGCCTGACCGGTGATGTAGCTGCTGGCATCGGAGCCCAGGAATACGGCGATGCCGCCGAGATCTTCCGGTTCGCCGATACGGCCCAGCGGCGTGCGTGCGTTCAGCGCCTTCTGCGCTTCTTCGCTTTCCCACAGCGCACGAGCGAAATCCGTCTTGATCACGCCGGGGCAGATGGCATTGGCGCGAATGCCCTTCTTGCCGTACTCGAGCGCCAGGTTGCGTACCAGAGCGAGATCGGCTGTCTTGGAAATGCTGTAGGTGCCCAGCGTGGTCGAGCCGGAGAAGGCCGAGGTGCTTGAGGTGATCATGATGGAGCCGCGCTGCTTCTCGATCATGTCGGGCGCCACCATGTGCGCCAGCCAGTGGTTGGACTTTACGTTCGAACCCATGATCTTGTCGAAGGCCTCATCTGGAATGTCGCGCGATGGTCCGTAGAACGGGTTGATGCCGGCGTTGCACAGCAGGATGTCGATCGGCCCCAGTTGCTTGCGTGTTTCATCGACCAGGTTCTGCAGCTGCTCTTTGTAGCCGATGTTGCAGGCGATGGCGATGGCGCGCTCTTCGCCGAGCCGCTCATTGATGTCGTTGGCGGCCTTTTCGCACTGGTCCAGCTTGCGGCTCGAGATGACCACTTTTGCGCCATGGTCGGCGAGCGCGTTGGCCATGGCCAGGCCCATACCCTTGGAGCTGCCGGTGGTCAGTGCCACACGGCCAGTCAGATCAAACAGTTTCATCGAAGTCTCCTTGAATGCGTTGTCGTGGAATGGCCGGCCATCAGCTCTTGGGCAGGAAACGGTCCTGCAGGCGGCGCATACCGTTCAGCCAGCGGTCGTAATCGTTGGCCTTGTTCTGGAAGTACTTGGCGACTTCCTTGTGCGGCAGAATCATGAAGCGTTCTTCGTCGAGCGCCTCGGTCACAACATCAGCGACGAAGTCCGGCTCGAGCATGCCGTCAATGCCTGCCACGCCACCCTGACCGCCAGCCGTCATGCCAGTGCGTACAGCCTGTGGGCAGATGACCGAGACTTTGATGCCCTGATGGCCATAGGTGATGGCGATCCACTCGGCCAGTGATACGGCGGCGTGTTTGGTGACGGAGTAGGTAACGGAGCCAATCTGGGTCAGCAGGCCGGCCGCCGAGGCGGTGTTCAGAAAGTACCCACCGCCGCGCTTGGCCATCTTCGGTACCAGGTGGCGGGCCGCATACAGGTGGGACCAGACGTTTACCTTCATCATGATGTCCCAGTCCTTGTCCGGCGTCTCGAGGCCGCCACGACGCAGAATGCCGGCGTTGGAACAGAACAGGTCGATAGGCCCAAAATCGTTTTCGACGTTGTCGATCAGCTGCTGGATTTCTGACTCCTTGCTGACATCAATCTGCACGGCATGGCCGTCGATGCTTTTGGCCACGGCCTGCGCCGCCTCGCCGTTTAAGTCCGCGACGATCACTTTTTTTGCGCCATCTTTGGCGAAGCGTTCAGCGAGGCTCTTGCCAATGCCGCTGCCACCGCCGGTGACCACGACGATCTTGTCTGCAACTTTCATTGCGTATCCCCTGATTTAGTTAGGAAGCCTTTCGATCATGGTGCGCTACCTTAGCGACCCGGGCGCTCAGGCACAACAGGATGCCCAAGCCGGCCAGGCTCAGTCCAATGACCAGTAGCGGGCCGTCGCCGAGTGCCAGGCCGACCGCCTCCAGTCCGGGCAGCGCAATGGCAACGCCACCAAAGGCGGTAGCCAGCCGGCCGGTGAAGCCTGCCATCCCCCGACCAATCACGCCGACCCCGGGCAGATAGGCCTGAATGGCGCCGGCGATCAGCCAGACACCGGTTGCGGCCTGCAGCAGCGCCAGCACCACCTCGCCCGGGCTGGCGTCGAGCACCAGGGCCGGGTCGAGGACGAAGAAGAACGGAATCAGATAGATCACCGAGCCAATGCTCATGGCCGCAAAGCCGGTGCGAATCTGTGACGCGCCGGCGATGCTGGCAGCAGCAAAGGCGCCAAGCGCGACTGGTGGTGTGATGAAACTCAGCATGCCCCAGTACAAAATGAACAGGTGCACGCTCATCGCGTTCAGGCCACCCTGAATCAGGGCCGGCGCCAGTACGATAGCCAGAAAGATGTAGGCCGCCGTCACCGTCATGCCGATGCCCAGCACGAAGCTGGTCAGCGCGCCCATGAGCAGCAACAGCCAGACCGCATCCCCGGCGAGGTACAGCAGGTCGTTGACCAGCGTCCCGGACAGACCGGTCATCGACAGGGCGCCGACGATCAGGCCGACGCCGGCCAGTATAGCCAGCAGTTCCACCAGCAATCGCCCCGAGGCGACGAGAAAGTCAATCAGTTGTTCGAAGTTCCAGCGGTGCTTGCCGGAAAACTGGTTCAGCACCAGCAGCACGCCGGTGGCGATAAAGGGCGCCATGGCTTCTCGCTGCAGATACACCAGCAGCACGATGAGCACAACGAAGGCGCCGACGTAGAACCAGCCATCGAGCAGGGTCTGACGCAGGCTGGGCAGTTCCTCTTCGGCGGCGCCGGACAGGTTGTTGCGTGCAGCGTAGGCGTCGATCTGCACGAACAGGCCAAAGAAATACAGCAGTGCCGGGATGGCGGCGGCCAGCGCTACCTGGGTATAGGGTACGTTCAAAAAGGTCGCCATAACGAAGGCTGTGGAGCCCATGATCGGCGGTAGCAACACACCGCCTGTCGACGCACAGGCTTCGATGCCGCCAGCGTCATGCGGCTTGAACCCGGAGCGCTTCATGGCCGGAATCGTCATCTGTCCGGTGCTCAGCACGTTGGTGATGACACTGCCACTCATTGAACCCATCAGGCCGCTGGACATGATGGCGACCTTGGCCGAGCCACCGCGTACCCGCCCCAGCAAGGCGAAAGCCAGGTTGATGAAGAAGCGTCCACCGCCCGTCTGCTGCAGCGCGATGCCGAAGATCACGAAGCCGATCACCAGGGTTGCAAAGGCGCGAAACGGCAGGCCGAGTATGCTTTCAATGCTGATCACATGGTAAGCAGCGGTCTGCGCCGGGCTTGCCTGCAAGCCGCTAATTGGCCCGGGCATGTGATCGGCCACCATTGGATACACCGAGAAGAACAGCACCAGCACAAACAGCGTCCAGCCGCCGCAGCGGCGTACAGCTTCCAGCGTCAACACCCAGACCACCGCGCTGACCCAGACGGCATGTGTCGGTGGCATGAACTCCCAGCCGTAGTCGAGCATGGTCTCGGTGTTGATAAACAAAAAAACTGAGGCGCCTAATGCAGCCAGCGCCAGTGGGATGTCGAAGTAGTAGTGTTTTACGCCCTTTGCCGGCGGGAACAGCAGATAGACCAGTGGCAGCAGCAGGCCCAGCAGGGCGTAATAGTAGTGGTTCTCGAGCTGGATCAGCCCTTCAAGCAGCGGGCGGCTGGCGAACAACCGCATCGCATCCATGGCCAGAAACAAACTGACAACAGTGACCACGGCCACCAGCCAGCGCAGCCAGATGGGCAGCGGCAGGCCGCCGCGGCCGAGGTTTGCCGAATTCAGGTCCGCTTCGGCCAAGCTCAGGGTCCGCCGTGCCAGTCTGGATTGAAGCCGGCGGCTTCCAGGCGTTCGGCGCGGATGCTGAGCCAGTTTTCGGCGAAGGCTGGCCCGCGGCCACCAGCCGCGCGCGCCTCTTCCCAGGCGTCGGCCAGTACGCGCTGACGTTCGAGCAGGCGCTGATTGTGCGCTTCATGCTCGTCGGTCCAGACACCGATTTCCCGCCAGTAGCGCACGGCGCCGGCATGATAGGGCACCACCCAGTCGAACACCTGACGCTCAAGTGCCCAGCCGATGGCCCCCGGATCGGCATCCTTGAAGCGGTCATAGTTCTCTGTGATCACCCGGGTTAGCGAATAGACGGTGGTCTCATCCATGTCTGCCAGGGTGATCAGGATAGGATAGGGATAGGTGCCGCCTTCCTGTGGATTGTCGTCACTGATGGCTGCACCGCGGGTCGCCATGTGCGGCCGGTAGTAGGGTGCGACTTCGAGCAGGCGGTCCCAACAGGCCTCGTCATCGTGCGGCATGTCGAGCCAGCGGATGCCGCGGGGTGAGGCTTCCAGTCGGCGTGTGGGTCCGGACACCGTGGCGGCGAACGCGGCATCAACATCCCCGTTGATGATGCCATCCCACATCGCGTTGTAGCCGGGGAAGTCGACGCGCTGCACATCGTCCCAGTTCAGACCACCGCAGGCCAGCAGCGCCTCGGTGGAGACGTTCAGCGCCGGTGCGCCGCGGACGTAGGCCACGCGCTGGCCGCGCAGCTCAGACAGCGCTGTAATGCCGGTGTTTGCGGCAACGGCCAGGCCTTGATTGGACAGACCGTTGGAGCTCATCAGCATTTGCAGCGGCTGCGGCCCCCACTCGGACTCGGCAAACTGATACAGGCCTTCCTGCGCAAAGTAGGTGGCAACGCCGTTCGCGGAGAACTGTACCCGGCCGCCACGCAACGGCATCAGACGCGAGATGTCGTTTTGCCCTGGCAGCACCCGCAGGCTCAGGCCATAGTGGTTCTGCAACACGTTGCCAATGGCCACCGCCTGGTTGTAGCCGGTGGTGCCCAGGTTGTAGGCGGTCCAGGCCATGGAGCGCGGCAGCTGGATTTGGTCATCTTCGGCCGAGGCGTGAGGAATGACGGCTGCACCAGCCAGAATGGCCAGGCACAGCGCCAGGTGCAGGATGCGGAAATCGCGGAAAGACGTGTACAACATGAAACCCCCTGTAAGTGCCGGACCGGCGCTGATCTGTGGTCAGCTTCTGCACCGGCTGCTCCGACTTGGCATGATAGCTGACTTTCAGGGTGCATTTAATTGAGGAGCCGGGCCGTTGGCAGCATTGCTGGAGATTGAGGATCTGACGCTGAGCTATCCGGACGGCGAGCGCCAGCGACCGGTGTTCCAGGGCCTGTCGCTGACGCTGGCGCCGGGAGAGATTCTGGCGGTGACCGGGCCCAGTGGCTGTGGCAAGTCGAGTCTGCTGAACCTGGTGGCCGGAACACTGCTGCCGGACAGCGGCGTGATCCGCCTGCACCTGTCCGGCCAGCCGGCTGTTGATGTCGCGAGGCTGCGCTCCGCCGGCCGGGCTGAACTGCGCCGTCGACATCTGGGCTATGTGTTCCAGTTCTTCAACCTGGTGCCCACATTGACGGTGGCCGAAAACATTCGCCTGCCGTTGATGCTGAGCCGGCGGCTGAACCTGCTCGATGCGGCGCTGGCGCGACTTGATACGCTCGGCCTAGGTGACCGGCACGATGCTTTTCCGGCCCAGCTCTCCGGCGGCGAGCAACAGCGCGTGGCCATTGCCCGGGCACTGTCTCATCAGCCGGTGCTGGTGCTCGCCGATGAACCCACCGGCAATCTGGATGCGGACAATGCCATCAAAGTCGCAGACCTGCTCTGGTCGGAAGTGCGCGCCGCCGGTGCCGGCCTGCTGCTGGCCACGCACAGTGAGCGGCTGGCCGCACGCGCCGATCGGCGCCTGGAGCTGGGCCGGTGACGCTGTTTCTGCTGGCACTCTGGCGCCAGCTCCGGGCGCAGCCTTGGGCCACGGTCTCGGTGGTGCTGGGTATCAGTCTGGCGATGGCGTCCGTGGTCGCGGTGCACCTGCTGACCGCGCGTATTGCCACCGAACTGGCGTCGGCCTACCCGGCGTCGCTGGCCGGCCTGAACTACCAGTACCGGCAGGCGGCGCTGACCGAGCAGGATTATTTCGACCTGCGAAAGCGCTGGCGTCGGGGCGAGTTGACAGTGGTGCGACGGTCCACCGGTGAACAATTGAAGGTGTCAGGTCTGGCGCCGCTGATTGAAGGGCAGCGCCGCATTGCAGGCGAAGATTGGACGATACTGGGCTTTGACCCGCTGGCGCTGCCGGCCACCACCGGGCTGGCGATCAGCGTGCCAGATCTGCTGCTGCGCGATGCGGTGCTGGCGCACCGGGGCAGCGGTCTGGCGGATGGTGACCGGTTACAGCCGGCAGAGGGACCTTTGCTGGCCGTAACCGGGATGTTCGGCGCCGATGATGAACCGGGCCGGCGCTGGCTGCTTGCCGATCTTGTTACTGCTCGGCAGGTGCTGGGATTGGATCCGATTCAGGTTGATGCCGTGGGGCTGGTGATTGAACGGCCGGTGCCGCAAAGCCTGGCCGTGCTCGACCGCTGGTTTCCGGGTCTGGCCACGCAGTGGACGGCCAGTGGTCTGGACCTGCAGCTGGATGGTGCACTGTTGCTGCCGTTGGGCGATCAGGCGCAGCGCAGTTTTGTCGACTCGATCCTGTTCAATCTGGGCGCCCTGAGTCTGTTGGCGGCGCTGGTCGCAGGTTTTCTCGTCTACCAGAGCGGCGTCAGTGCGCTGCGTCAACGTCTGCTCTTGTTGACGCGGCTGCGCGCGCTGGGCCTGCCGGAGAGCCTGATTCGTGCGCACCTGCTCGCGGAGGGCCTGCTGCTCGGTTTGCTCGGGGCGCTGTTCGGGCTGCTGTTTGGCGTGCTGCTGGCGCGCGGCCTGCTGTTGCTGCTCGGTGGTGGTGTGGCGGATGCCTCCGGGCCGGAACTTGGTGCTGTGCCGCTGGAAATCTCGCTGGAAGTCGTGCTCAAGGCATTGCTGTTTGGTGCCGGCAGTGCCGTGCTGGGCATCTGGCTTGCGTATCTGCGCGTGGCCCAGCCGTCGGATCAGCGACCGCGACCAGTACATCGGCAGACCCGGCTGGCGCGGCTGCTCCGCCGGCAAGGGCCTTTTGCCTGGTCTGGCCAGCTGCTTGGTGTTGCGGCAATGCTGATTGGCTGGGGGTTGCCGGCGACGGGCACACCAGGTGCTTTTCTGGCCATTACCGGCGCAGCACTGCTGGCACTGGGCCTGTTGCCTGTGCTGCTGCAGGCGGGCAGTGGGGGCCTTTTGCGGATCAGCCGGGTTGGTGCTTTGCGCTGGCTGCTGAACCTGCGGGAACTGCGAGCGACGCTGCCGGATGTGCAGGCTGCCGGCGGCGCCTTGATGCTGGCTCTGGCTGTGGCCATGGGCATCGGCCTGATGGTTGGGAGCCTGCGCGACAGCTTCGCTGAAATGCTTGATCAACGTCTGGCGGCCGGTTTGGTCGTGCAGTCCTCTGCAGGTTTTTCGGTAGCCGAGCGGGCGCACGTGGTCGACCACCCGGCTGTGGATGACGTACGGTTCTACGCCGACATGGATCTGGTGTTGCAGGACCCGGACAGCGCTGCCGGTCCGCAACTGGTACGGGCACAGGTGTCGCAGCTCGATGCCTGGGAGTTGGCCCGCTATGGCCTTGCGCCAGCCGGTGACCCAGCCAGTGAATCAGCGCGGCCCATTGTCGCCATCAGTGAGCCGCTGGTCCGGATGACCGGCCTGCGTCCGGGTCAGCAGGTGACGCTGACGGCTGTCGACGGCGATGGGCAGATTGTGGCCGAGGTGTTGGGCGTTTTTCGCGACTATGGTGCGGCCCGGCCGCGGGTTCTGTTGGATCGCGAGACCGCGGTTACGGCAGGGCTGCTTCCGGCATCGCCGGCACTACCGGAACAACTGTCGCTGCAGCTGGCGCCAGACGCTGACGTTGAGGCGCTGCGCACCTGGCTGAGCGGGCAGGGCTGGCGCACGCAGAGCATGCCGGAAATTCGGGCATTGTCCGAGCGCATCTTTGACCGCACGTTCCGGATCACCGATGCGCTCGCTATGTTGGCGCTGTTGGTTGCGGTGGTTGGCCTGTATAACGCCCTGACGGCGCTGCAGCTCAAGCGAACGCAGGAGCTGCGTCTGCTGCACGGCATGGGGATGGGCGACTCGGCCTTGGCCAGCCTTTGCCTGACCCAGGCATTGTTGCTGGCCGCACTGCTGGCGTTGATGGCGCTGCCACTGGGTCTGGCGATTGCCTGGCTGCTCGGTGAGCTTGTCAATCCGCGGGCGTTCGGTTGGTCCATTCCTTTGACATTCAATATGGCGCCGCTGCTCTGGCCGGTCGTATTGGCGATGCTTGCGGCAGTGGCCGGCGGCCTGCTGCCGGCGCTCAGAGCCGTGCGGCTGGCCAGCGGCCAGGACGGCGCCGCTGGGCGTCTGGGGGAAGCATGATGCGCATCCTGATCAGCCTGGGCGTGATGCTGTGCCTGATGTTGACGGCCTGTGCTGAGCCGCCGGAGGACTTCAGCGGCGGATTGCGCGTAGACTTGCTGCTGGCCGACGATCCCGACGCCGATCTCGATAGATTTGCGCGTGCTGAAAGTCCGCGGCCCTATGTCTTCCCGCGCGATCATGGCGCCCATCCGGCATACCGCAGTGAGTGGTGGTATCTGACGCTCGATTTGAGGGGCGACGATGGCATCCGGTTTGGGGCGCAGTTCACGCTGTTCCGTCAGGCGCTGGCGCCACCGGAGGACGTCGAGGAACCGGATTCGGGTTGGCGTAGTGGTCAGATCTATATGGCGCACCTTGCGTTGACAGATGTACGCGCAGGGCAGCACTTCGGCGCTGAACGCTTTGCGCGCGATCACCCGGAGCTGGCCGGTGTGCGTGACTGGCCCTTTGCGGTCTGGCTGGAGGACTGGTCGCTGAGCTCAGCGGGTGTAAACGCGATGCAGTTGCCGCCTGTGGTAACTGTGGCACCGGCTCAAGGTGCTGACAGTGCTGAGGGCGCTGACGATGGCGCTGCGGCCGCGGTGCAGATGTTGTTGCCGCTGTTGCTCGATGCAGCAACTGACGAGTTTGCACTGTCGCTGGTGATCGATGATGGCCGGCCCCTGTTGCTGCAGGGTGACCGGGGATTGTCGGCCAAAGGGCCGGATCAGGCGTCCCATTATCTGAGCATTACGCGTTTGCAGGCTCAGGGTGAGGTGCGCATCGGTGCGCGTCGCTATCAGGTTGAGGGCCTGGGCTGGCTGGATCGCGAGTGGAGCACCAGTGTGCTGGGAGAAGCCCACCAGGGCTGGGACTGGTTCGGGCTTCATCTGGCGGATGGCCGTGACCTGATGGCCTTCCAGCTAAGACGCGATGACGGGGCGCGCGATGAGTTTGATGCGGGCGTCCTTCGTCAGAGCGACGGCAGCTATCGTGCTCTCAGCAAGGAAGACTTTCGGCTTGAGCCCGTGGGCTGGTGGCGTGATGAGCGCGGTGTGCGGTGGCCGGTGCGCTGGCGTATCCACCTGCATGACAGCGATGAAGTGCTGACCGCCGAGGCGCTGGTCGATGATCAGCTTATGCGCACGGCGTTCCGGTACTGGGAAGGTCTGGTCGAGCTGCGCGATGCCGAAGGCGAATTGGCCGGCAGTGGTTACCTGGAGATGACGGGGTACCGGTGACGCTGAGCTGAGCGTTCAAAAGGCCCAGGCCAAGCCAAGCGTCCAGTAGTCATCCCTGGAACCAATGGCATTGCGGCTGTAACTAAAGTCGATCAAACCAGGCCCGAATTCGTAGCGCACACCGGTCTGCCAGCGTGTGCCGCCGCGATGTGTGCCGAAGACCTCGGCGATCAGGTTCAGGTTCGGTTGCCAGCTGTAATCGCCGCCGATACCCCAGCGCCAGGCATTGGCATCGCGCCGCGCCAGCTCCCAGCCGGCGTTGACGTTGATGATCAGTGCGTCCTCCGGTTGAAAGCTGACCGGAATGTAACCGTAGACCTCCTGAAACTTTGGCAGCCGGTCACCGAACACGCTGGTCAGCGCCATGCCCCAGCCAAAGTCACCGGGAATCAGGTCACGCATGATCAGCTTGACGCCGGGTTCAAGAAAACTGGCACGTTCACGGCCGAACATTTCCCGCGTTATACCCAGCGACAGTTCCATGTCTTGATGCGGGTTGATGCCCGGGTTGCAGGTTGGCAGCACCGTGACTAGGCGGTTGCTGGGAGTTGTGCGCTGGTACCAGGATTCGATTTCGCACCGTCCGGCCTCTGGAATATGAATGTCGTCCACTTCGTAATGGCCACCTGCGGCCTGGCCTGGCGGGCTGACCAGCAGGCTGCCCAGGACAAGGCTGAAGACTACGGACAGGCTGAGTGCAGTGCGCATACCGGATCCTTGGTGTGATGCATTCAGGGGAGGCGTGATGACTTCACGCGCCACTTTGAAGTAGGTAGTGTAACCGAGGCAGGTTTATTGGTCAGGAGTCCCCATGGCGTCGAACCACGTGGTTTCAAATCAGGTCGTGCTGAGTCAGGAGCAGGTGGCATTCTTGGCGCCACGACAGTTGGCGGTGTTGGCTACAAGCCGGCGTGATGGGTCGCCGCAACAGTCGATGGTGACCTATCTGTACGATGGGGAACACATTCTGGTGTCTATCACCAAAGACAGGGCCAAGTACGCCAACATCCGGCGCCAGCCCAAGATCTGCCTGCTGGTGCCCGAAGGTCGGCAGCAACTGGTGGTTTACGGTGAGGCCGAGCTGGTCGAGGGACGTATTCGAGATGAGGGCATACGCGCGATACGGGCCCATCAGGGCAATCCCTTGCCGGATGACTACGACCTTGCCCACTTCTCCAAACGCCTTGATGAGCTGCGGCGGGTGCTGGTCCGGATCCGCCCGACCAAGGCGCTGGGATAAAGCGACTGAGCGCCCTGCAGCGTGCCATAAATTCTTCGACGTACTGTCACTGTAGTGTCATGTACCGGGCGCAAAGTGCGCGCCATGAAACCAGGAAGAAGCCCAGCAAGAAGCATAGATCCAAAAACTGCAACCTGCCCTGCACAGGCTTGGTTGGATCGTATAGCCCAGGTGGAGTATCAACTCTGTCTGCGGGTCAATCGTCTGAGTCAGCGGACTCTGATCCGGCACGGGTTTCGGTTCGTGAGTCGGCTGGGGAATGGCCTCTTCTGGTACGCATTGATGTTGTTGTTGCCCCTGACCCATGGCATGCCCGGAGTCGGTGTCAGCGCTCTGATGTTGATCACCGGTATCTGTGGCTTGCTGCTGTATCGGTACCTGAAGAGCCGGCTCGTGCGGGAGCGACCGTTCATTGCTTGGTCTGCGGACATTCAGTGCGGAATCCCACCGCTGGATGAATTCAGCTTCCCATCTGGTCACACCCTGCATGCCGTGGCCTTCACCACCATCCTGCTGGTTTGCGTCCCGGTAGTGGGACTGCTGGTCCTGCCTTTTGCGGTGCTGGTGGCACTGTCGCGGGTTGTGCTGGGTCTGCACTATCCCACCGACGTGTTTGTCGGGGCTGTGATTGGCATGGGCGTGGCCACGCTTGTCATGTACGCGTTGCCAGGCCTGATACCGGCCTGATCACCGAGAAGTTGTATCAGCCCGGTAGCAGGTATAACGCGTCAGATGTTCAGAGGTACCTTAGTGTTTGAGTCTGCCTTGTCAGGCTATTTTGTGTGCCAGTAGGTATTTTTGGCGATGGTCGGACATCTATCCTGTGTTCGTTTCATGGTCAGACTGTCTAGGATTTGCGCCTAAGGGTGATTAAGAAAGGCGTGGCCCTGAGTAGGTACAGAGTAGGAATCTGCAGGTTTCGCTGTGATTCTCGGAAAAGAATGAAATGGAGGCTCCATGCCCGTACGCAACAAGATTATTCACAAAGCCCTGACTGCACTCATCGTTTCCGCGCCTTTGGTCCTCGCCGGTTGCGGCGGCTCCAGTTCCAGCTCATTTTCAGCCCAGGTTAGCGGCGCTGCGACGGGCTTGGTTGGTTCGTCAGTCGAGCTGCAGCTCAATGATGATGAGCGTCTGACGCTTGAGGCGGATGGGCTGTTCAGCTTCGAGACTCGGCTGCGTGATCAGGCCAGCTATGAAGTTTTAATCGTAGATCAGCCAAGTGATCAGAACTGCTCGCTCAATCAAGGCTCGGGCACGGTTGAGCGACCCAATGATGTAGAGATCATACTGGAGTGTGAGGCGCCTGTGGCCGTGCGCGCTCATTCGGATCTGATGTATGTAGCGCTTGAGTGGGATTCAGCTGGTTCAGTGGACATACTTATGTCAACTGAAGCGGATTGTGATTGGGATAACTATGCAAGCTGTGACAACGGGAACATTCTTTTAGACGTAGCCGACAGTCCCCTGGAGCTGGAAGCACTTGCAGATGATCTGGGTGTGAATCAGAACTGGTATTTCGTTGTGGAAGAGGATGCTGCCCGTTCGGCGCAGGCAACGGCCAAAGCGGGGGCGGTTGGGTTCGATCAGCGGGTGTATGACGTTGCAATCCACGATGGCGAGGTGCTGGTCGCTGGCGACTTCAATTGGGCTGGTATGGCGGCGCAGAATCTGGCGGCCGTGGATGCGGAATCCGGCCGAGCGACGGGTGTTACCGTGTCGGCAGACAGCCGTTTGACAGCCATCCTGCCCGATGGGGATGGTGGCTATTTTATCGCTGGCCGCTTCGACCACGTTAATGGCCTGCCCCGCAATGGCTTGGCGCGCATTCTGCCCGATGGCACCCTGGATACAGATTGGGTCCCTGCATTGCAAGCCGACGCCCGGATTGCGGATCTTGCCATGGCCGGGGACGAGCTTTATCTGGTTGGCAGCTTCAGACCGGCTAATTCCGTAAGCGGTGCTAGCGTCGCCGGATTGGATGTGAACACAGGTGCCAATCTGTCGTCCCTGCCACAACCAAATGGGGAGTTGTCGGCAATCGCGGTGGCCGGCGACACGCTATTCGTTGGTGGTGAGTTTGATGCGGTTTCGGGAGATGCGCGCACCTCACTGGCAGCGATCGACCTGCAAACAGCAGAGTTGCTGTCCTGGGCGCCAGAAGTCCTACGTGATGGCGGCGGGATTGGCGAAGTCGAAGCCTTGAAGGTTGCTGATGGCGTGCTGTATGTCGGCGGCCGCTTTGCTCTCGTGAACGGCGATGAGCGTGGCCATGGTGCATCTTTTGATGTGGCCACCCTGGAGCTCGGAAACTGGAATCCACAAGCGGATGGCGATATTTATGCGCTAGCTGTCAGTGATGACCGAGTATTTGTTGGGGGTAACTTTGCTGATATTGCCGGTGAAGCCCGAGAGCGCCTGGCAGCGGTTAGTGCGAGTGATGGGCAGTTGCTGGCTTTACCCAGTGTGGGTGTCGATAATCGTATTCGTGCGCTGACTGTAGATGGTGACAACCTCTATCTTGGTGGTGCATTTCGTACTGTTGATGGGGTCGAGCGGCAAAGGCTGGCCTCCATAGACCTCACCACGGATGAGCTGCGCGCATGGCAACCAGACAGCAGTGGCGAAGTGCATGCATTGGCCATGCATCAGGGCAATGTGCTGGCGGGCGGTAACTTTGATCTGATTAACTTGGTGCCGCGTACCAGCCTTGCCGCGCTGTCACTCGAGAGTGGTCGCCTGAGTGAGGTCCAGTTTGATCTGGATGCACGTATTGAGGCTATTCATCTCGATGGCGACCGGCTCTATGTTGGCGGCGCCTTTACGAGCATTGATGGGCAGTCAAGAGGTCGATTAGCCGCTATAGACCTGGTCAGCATGGACCTGGATGCCTGGAATCCACCATCGCTGGATGCTTATCCAAAAGTGATCCAGAGCGCTGGTGGAACAGTCTACGTGGGCGGCTTGTTTCAGAACGTTGGAACTCAGGCGAGGTCGCGCCTGGCGGCTTTCGATGCGGTGGCAGGAAGCCTACTCTCATGGAATCCACAGTCGACAAGCCTTGTGAACGACCTGATGATTGAGGGTGGGACTGCCTATGTGGCAGCGCAGACCACACAGGCTCAAGATCATGTGGCGGGGTTTTCACTGGCAACGGGAGATCGGACAAGCTGGGAACCTGACGTCGGTGGTAACCCGGTAGTCATGCTGCAACACGATGATCATGTGCTTCTAGGCGGTTCGTTTACTTCGGTTGATGGAACGGTGAGGAACAGGCTGGCCAGGATCTCATTGGTTGACGGCAGCCTGGACAGCTTTCACCCGAATTTTGATAGTTCGGTAAGCAGTCTGGCGCTTACGCCAACCTGGTTATATGTCGGTGGCGGCTTCTCGGAAGGTGGAACCAGAAGTGTTGATCGGCTGGCTCGAGTGCGTTTGAGCACTGGCGATGTTTCACACAACTGGAACCCTGGTGCGAACGCAACCGTTTCGGCACTGCTGCACGACGATGGCTTGCTGATTGTGGGCGGCAGCTTTACCGAGGTATCTGGCGGTCACAGACCACGCTTTGCCGTGCTCAACGCCATTGACGGGTCGTTGGCTTGGTAATTCTGGTGGCAGCACTATCCCTCCGCTGACGTGTGTGAGCGAGGGATAGTGCGTTCAGGGCTCAGGACACACCAACGTTGGTGACTCGCACCCAGGGCAGTATCCGACTGCCGTAATCCGCACGCTCCTGAGACACCGACACCACATTGTTCAGCAGGTCCGCCAGATTGCCGCTGATCATGGTCTCGGACAGTGGATACTGCACTTCGCCGTTCTTGATGTAATAGCTGTTCTTGGCAATGCCGGAGAAATCACCCTTGTCATTCGGTCGTCCACCAGAGAAGCGGTTGATCAGCACACCCTGTTTTACGTCCTGCAACATCGCCGCCCGTGGTGCATCGCCCGCCGTCATAACCCAGCAACCACCACTGTCTGTGCGCGGCAGCCCCGTTTTGTTGGCGCCATAGAGCCCGAGCAGGTAGTGCTCAAGCCTGCCCTGATCCAGAATGCGGCAATTCGTGGCTTTGTAGCCATCGCCGGTTACAAAGTAGCCGTCTGGCAGGTCGAGTGGCCGGCTCTCCAGCGTCAGCAACTTTGAGGCCACCTGCTCGCCGACTTTGCCGTGATACAGCGACGTGCCTGTGATCAACGGGCCATCACCAATTTGCTGTAGCAGAAAGCCGACGAAGTCGAGCAGGCAGTTTGGCGTGATGATCAGGTCACCGTTGAACTTGGCAGGGACCTGTCTGGTATGGACCTGTTCGGTAGCCTGCTGCAGTTGGTCGGCCATCGTGCCGCATTCGTGCAAGGGCTTGTCCAGGGCCTCTCGCGAAAAGCTGCTGCTGTTGAACGAGGAAACCTTGTCGCCATCGCTGGCGCTGAACATCGCGCCAGCGTGGTACAGGCCGCGCTCGGTTGTGAAGTGTACGCCGGCACTGTTCAGAACAATGGCACCGCGGCGGGTGAAATCGACCATCGCCTGACGCAGGCTCAGCG
>SKXG01000355.1 GCA_007128525.1 Pseudomonadales bacterium
AAGCGGAAGCCCGTGCCGAACGGGAGCGTGATGAGCGGCGTCGGGACCAGGCAGAGTCGAGTTTTGATCGTGCGCTCAGCGCGGAGGCAGAGCGGCTGGCTGGCGATGAGCGGCAACAGCAGGTTCAAAGTTTTTCATCGGCCATTTATCAGCAGATTTACCGCAACTGGTCGCGTCCGCCGAGTGCCCGTACCGGCATGGAAACATTGCTGCGGGTGGAGCTGGTGCCGACCGGTGAGGTGGTGTCTGTGACTGTTGTGCGGTCAAGTGGCAATGCGACTTTTGATCGTTCGGCCGAACAGGCTGTTCGACGCGCCAGTCCGCTGGAGGTCCCTCGCGATACGCGCTTGTTCGAGAACCACTTTCGTCGTATTGACGTATTATTCAACCCCCAGGATCTGATTCGCTGATGGTTATGACAGGTAGCAGGCACATGCAAATGGTCGGACAGTGGTTGGCGCTGGCCCTCGTCGGTGTTGTCGGACTGATCTGGTCCGGGGCCGCGTCCGCGCAACTGACGATTGAGATCGACCGCGGCTACGATGAGCCGGTCAACATTGCAGTGGTTCCCTTTGGCCGCAGCAATGTGCCGTCCGGTGTTGAGAACATCGCAGACATTATCGCGGCAAACCTGCGCCGTACCGGACAGTTTGCGCCCATGTCAGCGGACAATATGCTGAGTCTGCCCAGCTCTCGAGAGGATGTGCACTTTCGGGACTGGCGTGTGCAGGGTGTCGACTATCTGGTTGTCGGTAGTGTGACGGCAGAAGGCAATGGCGACCTGTCGGTGCGGTTCAGCCTGATCGATATCCTGAGTGAGCGGGTGCTGCACTCCGAGCGGATGGTGGCTTCTGCCGCTGCCAGTCGTGATCTGGCGCATTTGATCAGCGACACGGTGTATGAAGAGCTGACCGGGGTGCCTGGTGTGTTCTCAACCCGCATTGCCTATGTGCTGGCGCAGAACCTGGGCACATCGGATGCTCGCTTCAGATTGCAGGTCGCCGATGCCGATGGCGCACGGGTCCGCACATTGCTGGAGTCACCGGAGCCCATACTGTCGCTGTCCTGGTCTTCGTCAGGCCGCTACCTGGCATATGTGTCGTTTGAACGCAGCAAGCCGACCATCTTCATGCATGAGCTGTCGACAGGAGATCGTACCGTGCTGGCCGATCACGACGGGCTGAATGGCGCACCGGCGTTCTCGCCCGATGACAGCCAGGTTGCTCTGGTTCTGAGCCGTGATGGCAACCCGGAAATCTATGTCAAGAATCTTGCCAACGGCGACCTGACGCGTGTCACCCGGCATCCAGCCATTGACACTGAGCCAAGTTGGACGCCGGATGGGCGTAGCCTGGTGTTCACGTCCGACCGCGGCGGGCGGCCACAGATCTATCGGGTGGAAATCGCCAGCGGTCGGACCGAACGGTTGACGTTTGAAGGCGACTTCAACGCCCGCGCACAAATGCTTGATGACGGGCACCGCATGGTTTTCGTGCATCGCCGCGACGGTGTTTTCCACATTGCTTTACAGGATCTCGAGCGGGATCGGTTGCGTGTTCTGACGGAGACTGCCGGCGATGAATCGCCGTCGGTGGCGCCGAATGGCGCCATGTTAATCTATGCGACGCGTGATCGGGGGCGCGGTATACTCGCCGCCGTTTCCATTGATGGCGGCGTGAAGTATCGACTACCGTCTCCGGAAGGAGATGTTCGTGAACCCAGCGGGTCACCGTACCTGAATCGCGGTGGCCGCAGATAGAGCAGCACACAGGAGAATGACATGCAGGTGCAAGGATGGCTCAAGTTTCTGAGCTGGACGCTGGCAGCCGCGCTGCTGGCGGGTTGTGGTACTACGGCGACTGACGCGCCTTCCGAGCCGTTGGATCCGGCGGATGATCCGGCAGTCACGCGCACACCGGCCCCGGCGGATGCCGAGATTCGGCGCTACGTTGATGAAGACGGTAATCCGTTGAGTGAGGCGACCGGCGAGCCGCTGGTCCGAGTGTTCTACTTCGACTTTGACCGTGCCGTACTGCGGCCAGACTCCCTGGCGGCTCTTGAGCAGCACGCCAATTTTCTGCGCAACAATCCGGACCGTCGGGTGGTGATCGAAGGGCACACGGATGAACGCGGCACTCGTGAATACAATATGGCACTGGGTGAGCGTCGTTCGGATGCGGTTCGTCAGTTCCTGGTGTCATCCGGTGTGCGCCGGGCCCAGGTGGATTCGGTCAGCTACGGTGAAGAACGACCGGCCAATCCAGCCTCTACGGAATCAGCGTGGGCGGAGAATCGTCGCGCAGAGCTGCGGTATCGTTGACAGTAAACAGCCGATGAGGGCGGGGAGCAGGGTTTGATTGCAGCAAATGGACAACACAGTGTGACCGATCGTGGTGTGGCGGTGGCAGCGAGGGGTTGGCTGGCCGGGTCCTGTGGCTTGTTGGCGTCAGCGGTCTTGATGACATTGAGCCTCAATGCTGTCGCCAATGTCCCTGTGGTCGAGTCGCGCGGTGAGTCCGTGCAACGGGGCGGTCAGCAGGCGCAAGCCCAGACGCAGCCCCAGCGTCGTGATAGCCAAGAGCCCGCCGTGTCTGGTGGTATGCAGGGTGGCGGCAGCGGCATCGCCGAGCTTTTTCATCAGATTCAGTTGATGCAGGTTGAAATGCAGGAGCTGCGCGGACTGGTGGAAGAGCAGGCCTACCAGATTGAACGTTTGACGCGTATGCAGCGCGAGCAGTACCAGGATGTCGATCGCCGGATTATGGAGTTGAGTCAGGACACAGAGCAGGTTCGGTCCGACCTGAGCCCGGAAGCTGGCGACAGGCGTCCGCAGCGCCGCATGACGGAAGCGGAAGCCTACAGTCAGGCCTTCGACCTGACCCGGGATCGACAATTCGAGGATGCCATCCGTGCGTTTGATCAGCTGCTGATCGACTTCCCCAATGGCCAGTTTGCGGCCAACGCCTATTACTGGCTCGGAGAGCTGTATCTGGCACTGGATGAGCCGGATCTGGCGGCGTCGCGTGAACACTTTGAGGAGCTGCTGGAACTGTATCCGACGCACCAGAAGGTGCCGGACACGCTGTACAAGCTTGCCGTGGTGCACGACCGCAACGGTGACGTTGAACGGGCCCGCAATTATCTGCAACGGGTGCAGGACGACCACGATGGTACGCCGGCCGCTCGTCTGGCAGAGTCCTACGCCGCCGAATTGCGCTGAGACCGGGAGAGGGCGATGACGACGGCCGTGTTGGCCGCTGCGCCGCGACTGCGCATTACCGAAATCTTTTGTTCACTGCAGGGCGAAAGTACCTCCGCCGGTCTGCCGACTGTGTTCGTGCGACTGACGGGCTGCCCGCTGCGCTGTCAGTACTGCGATACGGCCTATGCCTTCAGCGGCGGCACATTGCATGAGCTGTCGGCTGTGCTGGAAACGGTTGCTGGATTCGGTGTGTCTCATGTCTGTGTCACCGGGGGTGAGCCGCTTGCCCAACCCGCCTGCCTGCCGCTGCTGACTGCACTGTGTGACGCTGGCTATCAGGTGTCTCTGGAAACCAGTGGCGCTCTGGATGTGCGCGACGTGGATGCACGCGTGCGCAAAGTCATCGATCTGAAAACACCCGGTTCCGGTGAGGTCCACCGTAACCACTATGACAACCTGTCCTGTCTCGGGCCCGCCGATGAAGTGAAGTTCGTCATCTGCGACGCTGCAGACTATCAGTGGGCGCGACTCAAACTCGCTGAATACGACCTGGTCACTCGTGCGGCCACGGTACTGTTCTCGCCGAGTGCCGGTCAGCTCAAGGCTGCCGATCTGGCGGACTGGATCGTCCGCGACCGGCTGCCGGTGCGGTTTCAGGTGCAGCTGCACAAGATTCTCTGGGGTGACGAACCGGGGCGTTGAGCGGTGCCCGTTTGAGGAGGTGTGATGGCAGCTGCCGCGAAAGCCGTGATTTTGCTGTCTGGCGGGCTGGACTCGGCAACGGTGCTGGCGCTGGCGCGGCAGCAGGGGTTTGACTGCTACAGCCTGTCGTTTTCCTATGGCCAGCGGCACGCACTGGAGCTCGATGCAGCGGCGCGCGTTGCCGCAAGTCTGGGTGCTGTCGAGCATCGGGTGATGCCGCTCTCGCTGGGTGCTCTGGGCGGCTCGGCGCTGACGGATTTCGGCATAGACGTGCCGGAAGCGCCCGCAGCCGGTATCCCGGTCACCTATGTGCCGGCGCGCAATACGGTGTTCCTGTCTATGGCGCTGGCCTGGGCGGAGGTACTGGAGGCTCACGACATCTTTATCGGGGTCAACGCCGTCGACTACTCCGGGTATCCGGATTGCCGTCCCGCCTTTATCGAGGCGTTCGAGCAACTCGCGAATCTGGCGACCCGGGTCGGTGTCGATGCGCCACCGGGTCAGCCGGCGCTGCGAATCCGGGCGCCACTGCAGCAGATGTCCAAAGCTGACATCATCCGGGCCGGCGTGGCCGCGGGGGTCGACTATGGCCTGACCATTTCCTGTTATCAGCCGGATGCGCAGGCCCGCGCCTGTGGTCGCTGCGACAGCTGTCGGCTGCGTCGGCAGGGATTTGCAGAAGCGGGTGTGGCTGACCCCACGCGTTACGCGCCGGCGTCGGGCTGACGGCAAGGTCAACCCGTCCCAAATCTGCCGGGTTCGGGCCGATCAGGGCCAA
>SKXG01000227.1 GCA_007128525.1 Pseudomonadales bacterium
CCTGATTGACCGAGCCGAAAGCCGTGACGATCAAAAACCCCGGCGCATCCGGGCGTGCGGCCACCTCAGCCAGCAAGGCCATGCCGTCCATACCCGGCAGGCGCATGTCGCTGATGATCAGATCTGGCTGGCGCTCCGCCTGGTCCAGGGCACCAAGCGCATCTTCGGCCTGGCCGAAGGCCTGGACCTGATAACCCTGGTCTTCCAGCTCATCGGAGAGCAGCTGCCGCAGTGGCGGATCATCTTCAACGACAAAAATCAGTGCAGTCATGCCCGGGTACTCCCTTGATCCAGAGCAGCTTCGTCAGAGGTTGGGGACGAGGCGTTGTCGCGCCCACCGGACAGTGGCAGTCGAATGCGGAAGCAGGCGCCGCCCAGCTCGCCCGGAATCAGCGCCAGATCCCCGCCGTGATCACGCACGATGCTGTGCGCCACAGCCAGCCCCAGGCCACTGCCTTCGCCCGGTGGTTTGGTTGTAAAGAAAGGCTCGAACAGGAGCTTGCGATGGTCTTCGGGCACGCCTGGGCCGTCGTCATCGACATCAATCAGCAGTTCGCCACTCTCCCGCGCCAGTCGCAGCACAACCCGGCCGTCATGGGCCGCCTGAACCGCATTGCGCAGCAGCTGTATCAACGCCTGTTGCAGGCGTACAGGATCGACGTCCAGGCGCGATGCTTCGGGCGTGATGTCAGCCTGGTAAGTCAAGCCGGCACCAAGGCGGCGCGCCTCGTCACTGACCGTGGCAACGGCCTGCCGACACAACAGATCCAGTTCGGCGGGCTCGCGTTGCTGCGCCGCGTCCTTACCCAGCGTCAACAGCTGACGAACGATCTGGCTGAGTCGCGCAACCTCCCCGCGGATGTCCTCAAGCGCCAACCCGACCCTGTCGCGATCATCAAGTTGGCGCAGCGCCCGCTGCGCCGACCCTTCAATCACGCTCAGCGGGGAGCCCATTTCATGCGCCACCCCTGCGGCCAAACGGCCCACCGCAGCCAGCTTTTCCTGGCGCTGCAATTCCAGCGCCAGCGCCTCACCGCGGCGGCGCTGATCAAGCGCGTCCTGTTGCGCCCGTACCAGGCTGCCGACCATGGCATTCAGGCTGCGCGACAGTGCGACGATCTCGGTCGGGCCCTGAATGTCTGCCCGAGCATCCCGCTCGCCTGCTTCGATGCGGCGCATTACCCCGGTAATGCCGCCGATCGGCCCGCCGATAAACAACTGGTGGCCGATCAACACCACAGCCGCCACCAACGCGGTTGCCAGCCCCACCAGCAACCAGGCGTAGTGGCGCAGCTCCTCGACCACACGGTCAATTTCCGCTCGATGCCGCGTCACCTGCAGCAGGCCATTGAGTCCGGCACCGCCATCCGTCAGAGGCAGGAAGTATGAATACACCTCTCGCCCGCCGATGCGCTCATAACCGGACACCGACTGGCCGGTAGCCACCTCTTCGAGACGCTGATGGTCCGCCGCGCCCGGGTTCAACGGACCCAGGCTGGCGACCAGGGCACCGGAAGCGTCATACACATGGGCGCTGTAGACGCGGCGCGTGGCAAAGGCCGACTCCAGCGCCCGCTGGATGCTGCCTTCACGTTCGCGCTCAAGACTGTGAGCAATGGGCTGGCTGACCGACCTGGCCACCAGCTCCATCTCGCGTTGCAGCTGCCGCTCCACCTGGCGCTCGACCTGCAACACCAGGTGCAGGCTGAACGCCAGCATGATGCCGACAACCGGCAGCAGCACAGCAGCCATCAGGGTCAGCCGCAGACTGACACGGCGACGAATGAAACCAGGTTGTTGGCTGTGAGTCATAGTGGCTCACTGTGCCATACTGACACAGGCTGTGGCCAGATCAGTCGCCGCAGCCCTCTTCAACGCCTCCCAAACCTCAGGCTGATTCCTTTTATTTTCAAACATTTAGAACAATTCGAAGAACCTGGCACGATGCCTGCACCTGTCCCTGTGCATTCAGCAAGAACGGAGCTATCCATGCAAAAACTGCTGCAAAATCTTAAGGTGCCGGCACTGCTTGCCGCACTATTGATGAGTCCTTTCGCCCTCGCCCAGCAGGCACCGCCGCCGGAAGGCCAGCAGGGCCAGCCGCCGCAGGGTCAGCCACCGCAGGGCCAACCGCCGGAAGGCCAGCCGCCCGCTGCCGAGCCGCCCCCGATGCAGCAACAGCAGGCACCGTCTGTAAATGTGTCTGACGCGCAAATCGACCAGTTTGCCGAGGCATACATGGAAGTCGCCGAGCTGCGCGAGACCTACACCGACCAGATCGTGCAGGCTGAAGATGCAGAGCGTGCAACCGAGCTGCAGCAGGAAGCCAACAGCAAGATGATCGAGGCCGTGGAAAGCACTGGTCTGACCGTCGCTGAGTACAACAGCATTGCCGAGGCGATGGATGCCGACCCGGAGCTGCGTGAGCGCATCATCGAGCACCTCGAAGGCTAACTGCCAGACCCTTGAAGCCCGGCACCTGCCGGGCTTCATAGGCACCAAACCTGCCCCCTACCCGGGGGCAGGACCTGCTCCGGATGGAGCAGATCTCCCCTCTTATGAGATGGCCTGAGCATTGGCCTTCGGCCCGCCCGTTAACGCGCGCGGGCTTCCTTTTTTAAAGCCGCCCTATACGCCATAGTGCCGGGCAATAGTGTCGTTCAATCTTGATTCCGAACCGGACGGCCCTATATTGATCTAAGCTTGCGCGCTTTCACTGATCAAGGAGTCGTAATACAGATGCTCAGAATCGGACTGTTCCTGGCAACCAACGTCGCAGTACTGGTGCTGTTGACGATCATCTTCCAGATATTTGGCATCGAGCAGTACTTCTATCAGCAGGGCGTCGACATCAACCTCACAGGCCTGCTGATTTTCTGTGCCATCTTCGGCATGGCCGGCTCCTTGATCTCCCTGCTGATGTCCAAGTGGCTGGCCAAACGTGGCACCGGCTGCAAAGTGATCGAAAAGCCCGGCAACCAGGTTGAGCAATGGCTGGTAGACAGCGTGGCGCGTCTGTCCAAGAAGGCCGGCATCGGCATGCCGGAGGTCGCGATTTTTCCGTCACCACAGCCCAATGCCTTCGCCACAGGTTACAGCCGCAACAACGCCTTGGTGGCCGTCAGCACGGGTCTGCTCGACAACATGCGCCAGGACGAAGTCGAGGCAGTGCTCGGCCACGAGATCGGCCACGTCGCCAATGGCGACATGCTCACGTTGAGCCTGCTGCAAGGCGTACTGAACACCTTTGTGCTGTTCTTCGCCCGCATCATTGGCATCGTCGTCGATCGCGTCGTGTTCAAGAATGACCGCGGGCACGGCCCTGGCTTCTGGATCGTCACCATTGCCGCACAGATCATCCTGGGCATCCTTGCCAGCATGATCGTCATGTGGTTCTCACGCTTCCGTGAGTATCGGGCGGACATAGCCGGTGCTCAGCTGACCAGCCGCAATGCCATGATCAACGCACTGGAGCGCCTGAAAGCCGGCACGCAGATGCCCGATACGCTACCGGACAACCTGCAGGCTTTTGGCATCAATCAGGGCCTGCGCGGTGGGCTCGCGGCAATGATGGCCTCGCACCCGCCCCTCGATATGCGCATTCAGGCGCTGAAGCACGCCCGCCTCTGAGTCAGCTGGCGCAACCTACAGGGCCGCGTCGCCTCACGCCCTGACCGCCCGGCCTGGTGGCACATCAGGCGGGGCGGTCGATCTTTCGATGCCGCAACCGCAACGCATTACCAATCACGGACACCGAGGACAGGCTCATCGCTGCAGCCGCGATCATCGGGCTAAGCAATACTCCGAATACCGGGTAGAGCACACCCGCAGCTACCGGGACACCGGCACTGTTATAAGCAAAGGCAAAGAACAGGTTCTGGCGGATGTTGCGCATGGTCGCCCGTGCCAGCAAGACTGCGCGAAGCAAGGCCCGCAGATCGCCGGACACCAGCGTCAACGCGGCACTTTCCATCGCCACATCAGTCCCTGAACCCATCGCGATGCCAACATCCGCCTGCGCCAGAGCCGGCGCATCATTGATGCCGTCGCCGGCCATCGCCACCTTGTGCCCCCGAGACTGCGCGGCATGCACCAGAGCCAGTTTCTGGTCTGGCATGACTTCCGCGTGTACGTCATCGATACCCAGTTGGCGGGCAATCACCGCCGCTGTGCCACGCCCGTCTCCGGTCGCCATCACCAGTGACAGGCCCTGAGCACGCAGCGCCTGCAAGGTTTCAGCGACCCCTTCCTTAATTGGGTCGGCCACAGCCAGCAACCCGGCCAACTGACCATCAACCGCGCAGAACAACGGCGTTGCGCCTTTCGACTCGTAGCCGGCGGTCCGTTCTTCGGTCAACGCGCTGGCGTCGACGCCGGCATCGCTAAGCATACCTCGGTTACCAATGATCACTTGGTGGCCGTCGACATTGGCTCTGACACCCCGGCCGCTCGACGCCGTGAAGTCACTGACATCCGCCAGCGACAGTCCCCGCTCCCTGGCCGCCCGTCGTATTGGTTCCGCCAACGGGTGTTCACTGTCGCGCTCCACGGCAGCGGCCAGCGCCAGCCAATCGTCTTCCGGCAACTGGCCGAAAGTTTCGATGCCAATCAGCTCCGGCCGGCCCGCCGTCAGCGTTCCCGTCTTGTCCAGTATCAGCGTGTCTACGTGAGCGA
>SKXG01000172.1 GCA_007128525.1 Pseudomonadales bacterium
TCAGCCGCCGAAGTCGTCCAGCAGAATGTTCTCAGGCTCGACACCCAGGTCATCCAGCATTTTCAGCACCGCAGCCACCATGGGTGGCGGGCCACAAAGATAGTACTCGCAGTCTTCCGGCGCCGGGTGATCTTTCAGGTACTCTTCATAAACAACGTTATGAATGAAGCCGACGTGGCCTTCCCAGTTGTCTTCCGGCAATGGCTCGGACAGGGCAATGTGCCACTCAAAGTTGTCAAACTGCTCGGACAGCTCATCGAAGTCTTCCGTGTAGAACATCTCTCGCAGACTACGGGCGCCATACCAGTAACTCATCTTTACGTCAGTCTGCTTCTTGCGCTTGAGCTCATCGAAGATCTGCGACCGCAGCGGGGCCATACCGGCACCACCACCAATCCAGATTTTCTCCGCCTTGGTCGGCTTGACGAAGAACTCACCGTAAGGACCAAAGACCGTCAGCTTGTCGCCCGGCTTGAGCTGGAAGGTATAGGACGACATCTTGCCGGGCGGATAGTCGGTATTCGGCGGCGGGGTCGCAATCCGGATATTGAACTTCAGTACGCCCTTCTCTTCCGGATAGTTGGCCATAGAGTAGGCGCGAATGGTGGGCTCATCGACCTTGCTCTTGTACTTCCAGATGTCGAACTTGTCCCAGTCCTCCCGGAATTCCTCTTCGACGTCGATGTCCTTGTAATCCATCTCATAGGGTGGGATTTCCAGCTGAACAAAACCACCAGCCTTGAAGTCCACCTCTTCGCCTTCCGGCAACTTGAGCACCAGTTCTTTAATGAAGGTAGCCACGTTGTGGTTGGAGATGACCTCGGTCTCCCAACGCTTGACCCCGAACGCATCCTCGGGAACATGAACCTTCATGTCCTGCTTGACGTTGACCTGACAGGACAAACGCCAGTTCTCACGAACTTCGCGCCGGGTAAAGTGCTGTGCTTCGGTCGGGATGATGGAGCCACCGCCCTCGACCACCTGGCAACGGCACTGGGCACAGGTTCCGCCACCGCCACAGGCGCTGGACAGATAAATGCCTTCGGAAGCCAGCGTGTTCAGCAGCTTCCCACCGGCTGGCACTTCAATGACCGCATTCGGATCATCGTTGATCTCGATGCGCACATTGCCGGATGCCACCAGCTTGCTGCGGGCGAAAAGAATCACGAATACCAGGAAGAGTACCGTCCCGGTAAACATCGCGACGCCCAGGATAATGGTCGTGTCCAGCATGCTCAGACCTCAGATATCAATACCGCCAAAGGACATGAAGCCCAGCGAAATCAGGCCCACCGCAATGAAGGTGATGCCAAGGCCACGCAGGCCTTCGGGGATGTCGCTGTACTTGAGCTTCTCGCGAATACCGGCCAGGGCCACAATGGCCAGCGCCCAGCCGACTCCAGCACCGAGGCCGAAGACCACGCTTTCGCCAAAAGTGTAATCGCGTTCCACCATGAACAAAGACCCGCCCAGGATCGCACAGTTCACAGTAATCAGCGGCAGGAACACACCCAGCGCGTTGTAAAGCACAGGCACAAAGCGATCCAGGAACATTTCCAGGATCTGTACCAGAGCGGCAATTACGCCGATATAGGACAGCAGGCCAAGGAAGCTCAGGTCCATGTCCGGGAAACCGGCCCAGGCCCAGGCGCCTTCACGCAACAGGTGGTTGAAGATCAGGTTGTTGACTGGCGTGGCCAGGCCAAGCACGACCACCACGGCAATCCCAAGACCCAGCGCCGTCTCGATTTTCTTCGACACGGCGATAAAGGTGCACATGCCCAGGAAGAAGGCCAGCGCCAGGTTTTCAATGAAGACAGCCCGTATGAACAGGCCAATGTATTCTTCTACCACTTACATAGCCTCCCGATACTGGACATTGGGCGCAATCTGATACTCGGCTTCCTCAACCTGTTCAGGCTTGCGGGCGCGGATCGCCCAGATCAGAAAGCCAATAATGAAGAAGGCGCTCGGTGCGAGCAGCATCATGCCGTTGGGTACGAACCAGCCACCGTCATTGACGGTACGAAAGAGTTCAAAGCCCATGATGGTGCCACTGCCCAGCGGCTCACGGAACAGCGCAACCAGGATCAGGATGACGCTGTAGCCCAGACCGTTACCCAGACCATCCAGGAAGGACAGACCAGGGCCATTTTGCATGGCAAAGGCTTCAGCGCGCCCCATGATGATGCAGTTGGTAATGATCAGACCGACAAAGACCGACAGTGCGCGGCTGATGTCGTATGCGAAGGCGCGCAGGAACTGATCCACAACAATCACCAGTGAAGCGATGATGGTCATCTGTACGATGATCCGGATGTTGTTCGGAATTCTGGTACGGAGTACGGACACTGCCATGTTCGACATGCAGATCACAAAGATCACAGCGGCGCACATGACGAGCGTCGTCGACATGCTGATGGTCACCGCGAGCGCACTGCAGATCCCAAGCACCTGCAACGCAATCGGGTTGTTGTCGAATAACGGATTAAGTAGTACTTCCTTTGGTGCCGCCATTATGAGGCCTCCGCTTGCCGCAATCGCTCCAACAATGGACCAAAGCCCTTGTCACCCGTCCAGAAACGCACCATCTCTTCCACGCCTTTGGTGGTCAGCGTGGCGCCTGACAGGGCATCCACTTCAAACCGTGCCGCGTCGCTGCCCTCGGGCGACCGGGTCTTGACCAGCCGAATGGATGGGGACAGATCATCATCAAGCAGCTTCACGCCATCCCACTGGCCCTTCCAGCGGGGATTGTCCACTTCACCGCCGAGCCCAGGCGTCTCGCCGTGCTGATAGTAGGCCAGCCCTGCCGACGTGCGCATATCACTCTCCAGCGCCAGAAACCCATGCATGGCCGCCCAAAGCCCCTGACCACGTATGGGCAACACGATCCGATCAATGTTCCCGTCGTCACGCTGCAGGATATAGACGATCGCGTGGTGTTCCAGACGGCCGATGCCAGCCCGATCCTCAGCACGACTCAAGCGTTCCGAGCGCTGCGGATCCCTGGCCGCACGGAGCTGGTCGTGGGTGTCCGGATCGACATCATCGGTGAAGTCCCCGGTGCGCAGATCCACAACCCGGACTTCGAACTGCTCGAACAGCTCTTCAATGCCACGACCCTCGTCATCGGCGCGCTGACCGTCTTCAAGCATCCCGGCCGCAACCAGAACGTTCAACTTGCGATCCAGCTCTGCGTTGAAGTCCTGCCGGGGCTTCAACGCAACCGCTGCGGTCGACACAACGATTGAACACACCAGGCAGACCACCAGCGCGACGAACAGGACGTTGCCAATACTCTCTCTCTTGGACTTATCCACGTGCCAGTCTCCGCTTTACGTTGGATTGCACGACATAATGGTCGATCAGCGGGGCAAACAGGTTGGCGAACAGAATCGCCAGCATGATGCCTTCCGGAAAGGCCGGGTTGGCAACCCGGATAATCGCGCACATCACGCCGATCAGGATACCGAAAATCCAGCGGCCTTTGTCAGTCATCGCCGCAGAAACCGGGTCGGTGGCCATGAAGACCACACCAAAGGCAAAGCCACCGATCACCAGGTGCATCGGGATCGATATCGAGTACAGGGCATTGGTGTCCGATGCAAGCGGGTTCAGTACCGCCAGGGCCGCAACCATGCCGACCACACAGCCCGCCATGATCCGCCAAGAGGCTATGCGGGTCGCCAGCAATATGGCTCCGGCAATCACGATCGCCAGGAACGAAGTCTCGCCAATCGATCCGGCCATATTGCCAAGGAAGGCCTGCCAGAAGTCCACGCCGAGCTCATCGCCGATGGCGGCATTGCCCAGCGGGGTCGCCCGCGTATAGGTGTCGACGTCTGTGCCTGACGTCTCGACCGCGACCCAGATGGCGTCGCCGGACATCTCAGCCGGATAGGCAAAGTACAGGAAGGCGCGACCGGTCAGCGCAGGATTCAGGAAGTTCTTGCCGGTACCGCCGAAGATCTCTTTACCGATCACGACGCCAAAGGCTATGCCCAGTGCCGCCATCCACAGCGGCGTCGTTGGCGGCAGGGTCAGCGTGAACAGAATGGAGGTGACGAAGAAGCCTTCGTTGATCTCATGGCCACGCACTGACGCAAACCAGGCCTCAAAGGCTATACCAACGGCAAACACCACAATGTACAGGGGCAGGAAATAGAAGAGCCCGTGTATGAAGCAGTCCCATAGACTGCCAGGATTGTAGCTGGTGAGCAGGTCCAGGAACGGCCCACGCCAGTTGTTGACCGTGGTCAGTCCGAGTTCCGCCATCGCGGCATTGGCCTGATAGCCAATGAAGTACATGCCCGCAATACCCGGAATGAAGGCGCACATCCAGACTGTGATCATGATGCGTTTCAGGTCCAGCGCATCACGCACGTGGGATGGGCCACCGGTCACATAGCCGGGTGTGTACAGCGCCGTATCTATGGCCTCGTACAGCGGATAGAACTTCTCATACTTGCCACCCTTCTCGAAGTGAGGGGCGAGCTTATCCAGGAACTTGCGCATCGCCTCAGCCCTCCTTCTCGATCGTGGTCAGCATCTGCCGCAGCACCGGACCATATTCGTATTTGGCCGGACAGGCATAAGTGCACAGAGCCAGATCCTCTTCATCCAGCTCCAGAACGCCCAGGCTGAGCGCCGTTTCCAGGTCACCGACCAGCA
>SKXG01000337.1 GCA_007128525.1 Pseudomonadales bacterium
ACGATGTCATTGGGCTCGAAGGCGGCCGTGATCCTGGCATAAGTGGTCTGGCTATCGTTGGCGCCGCGGCGTTGCGTGAAGACCGCCGGGCTGTTGATCAGATCCCCGGGGGTCTGCATGAGTGGCGCGCCATTACCATCCATGACATGCAGAGAAGTGGCTCTGATAAAGCCGGCGTGCTCGACGTACCCGGCGCTGGCCCGCAACGCCACACTGTCACTGACTGGAACATTTGCTATCAGATTGGTTTCCCAACTCAGGCTATCTGCTCCTTGGGTGGACGAGGAACTGGCGTCGACGGCCAGGGATGTGCTGGTGAAGTCAGGCTGCCGGAAGAGGAAGCGTACGGTGCCCCCTAGAGACCCGGAGCCATACAAAGTGCCCTGGGGTCCCCGAAGAATCTCCACCCTTTCAATGTCGGTAAGCTTCAGGTTGGTAAAGATCGGTGTGTCGCCAATATAGGTTGATACCGGAGCAACCGATCCAAAAGGACTGAGTACGGCGCCTGACTGGGCATTGGCGTTGATGCCGCGAATGAAGATCGTATTGTTCATGGAGCCACCGCGGGCTCCAGGGTCTGTATAGGCCACACCTGGCATTCGCTTGACCAGAGAACTTATCTCGGAGATCCCCAATCGCTCCATCTGATCACCGCTAACAGCGCTCAGGTTATAAGGGATGTCCTGCACGTTGGCACTGCGCCGGGTTGCCGTAACGACAATTTCTTCCATTCGGCTGGAACTGACCGAGTCAGCCGAAGAGTCAGTCTGGTCTTCCGCAATCGCGGGCAAAGCAACGATCAAAGGTAATCCTGCGGCCAATCTGACCGCTGCCTGAAGAATCGGATACTTGCTCTGTTTCATGATGAGTTGCCTGTGGTGTCTGTTGGCATCGTCTTATTTGCAAGAGACATACCAAGGCAACCGACAGGGTTTCACTTGCAGCCAGTTCTGCATTTATTGGTCACATGACCTATTATGGATCGTCCGTAGTCGGTCACTGTTATCGCTTTGGTGCGTGCTCCTTGATTGCATTCGGTGCCTGAGCACCAAGATCGCACGGTATTGGTTCAGAAAACCGGGCCAGCAACCGGGGCGACGAAGTGCCAGCTGTCCATGTCAAGGTCCATGGTTTAGAATTGCGCCATGGGGATAAGATCAGGAACAGCCGTCAGAGACAAAGGTAAGGAGAGAGCCGATGAGATTCTCGAAGCTGCCCTCTCGGTGCTGCTCTCAGAAGGCTACGCCAGCCTCTCTCTGAGGCGGGTAAGCTCAGTAGCCAACATCAACCTTGGGCATGTTCAATATTACTTCAGAACCAAACAGGACCTGTTGCGAGCGATGCTGGAGCATTGGGTCACGCGCTTTCGCGCAGAGGTCAACCGAAGGCTGGATGCAGATGCGCCGCCGCTGGATCGGCTCATGACGATGCTGACGCTCTCCTTGAAGGACATGCGAACCCCCGAAGGTTCCGTCATGATGTGGGAAATCTGGGCGCTTGCGCCCAGGGATGCCTTCGTAGAAGACCTCATGGATCGCTTCTATATTGAACTGCGCAGCCGCTATCGCGCGCTCATCCTGAAGATCACACCGGGCATCAGCAAAAAGGATGCAGGACTTAGGGCTGCAGCGCTGTCGTCCCTGATAGAAGGCGCCAGCCTTTACCTGGGATACGGTAAGCCTCGACGACGCGAACTCTCCGGGCTCAAACAAGAGATCATCCGAACGGCAAAGATGATTATCGACTCACCCTGACTGCTGCTTGTTCACCCGCACATCAAAGGCCGGACCACCCTCCTGTAATACCGCCTGCACCGGCGCCAGCTGCACAGCATAGCGACGCCATTGACCGACAGAGCGATCATGCATCGGCTCGCGTATCTGAGCGGCGCTCGCCGTCGTGCTGGGACTGTTCAACCGATCCGGGCTGTAGCAGGCCGGGTGCCTGCTGAGCCTGCAGGCGGTCAGCAAGGCATCAATTTCTGACCGGGGGTTCTGCACGAGCGCTTCGTAGCTTACCCGATACAGGCCAGGCAACCGCGAATGCCATCGCACCATCAAAGCATAGTAGGCGCGCAGATAGCGTCCTATGTCATCCAGGTCGTAGGTAAACGGATAAGGGTCGCGAAACAGTGTACGGTACAAGGCAACTGCGGTGTCCATAGGGTCTCGTTCGAGTAACACGATTGTGGCGGCGGGCATGGCGCGGCGTATGAGCGCCACATGCAGATAGTTGAGCGGCAATTTGTCGAGCGTGCGGATGGCGCAATCCCGAGGGGCTTCATGCAGCCGCTGCCGCTCGCCGTAATAGGCGTCGGCCAGCGCGTCAGCAGGCAACTCAGAGTACGCCGCTATGCGGGCAGCGGGGCTGTCCTGAGCAGGCAGCCGGCAGGCGCTGGCAGCCCGTCGCATAGCCTGGGGAAAAGCCAGGCTCTCACCAATGGACGTCACCTCCGGGTGGCTTGCCAGTATCCGTTCGACCAGCGTGGTGCCGGTTCTTGGCAGACCGACCACAAAGATGGGGGCCGCCTGTGTGCTGGCGTCGTCCAAGGCATCATCACTGAAAGGCGGCGTACTGTCAGCTAAAGCCCGGAGTATTTCGATATCGGTCTCCACACGATAACGAATGTGCTGTCGCTTGCGCTGATTGGCCTGTCGGTAGGCTGCAAAGGCTTCATCATATCGGCCAAGGTCTTCCAGCTCCTTGCCCAGCGCGAAGCCCAGCCTGATTGCACCATCCACGGGCGGATTGCGCGCCAACAAGCGGCGCAGCTCAGGAACATGATTGCGCGCTTCAGTTTGTCGGCGGAGCTCGCTTCGGTTTCGCTGCGCTTCATAATCCTGCGGCACGGCCCGCAACACCTGGTCATAAAGTGTCTCAGCCTCTTCCAGTAAACCCTGCGCGCGGCGCACAGCTGCGAGGTTAAAGCGGGCACCACTTAGGTGCTTACCCGCCACGTTCAACGCTCGTTGATAGAGCGCTTCAGCTTCGGCAACACGCCCTATTCGAAACATCGCGTTTCCCAAACACTCTAACTGCCGGTAAGGCACACTTTTCGAAAACGCTGTCTCTGCCCTCGCTACCAGAGTTCGGGTCATCGCGGCATTTCCGAACCGGGCGTGCAGATCTGCAGCAAGGGTCAGGAGCTTTGCGTCATCAGGATCATTAAGCAGGGCCTGCTCGCAAACTTGCAAAGCTTGAGCGAACTGCCCACTTTGCATCAGCTCTCGAATGTCTTTCGATATCGCCATATCTGAAAGCTAACCGATTCTCAAATCAGGCAGCAATCAATTTCTCAGAAAAGCGCTGTTGCGCCGTAACGTGCATCGCAACTGTTCATTAATGGGCCAGGAAATCACGCGGCTGCACCATTTCACGGCAGGCCTTGGCGCTCTGCGCGCTCCCTGGAGTGTGTCAGTTTTGGTCAATCGACCTACTTTTTCCAGACTTTTGAACAACCTGGCGCAATGCAACACAAGGACTTTGACCTTGGCCCATTTATTGCGGTGATTTTGTCTGCTCGCAAGCCAAAGGCACAAGGACCCGGTCCAGACAACCCGCCAAAGTACAGGAGATTCCTGATGGCGAATGAGACGCCTTTTAACCTGAGGCAGCACCTGCCAGTAACTGCCAAGCTGGGCCTGCTCGCTGCACTGGTCGCCAGCGCGGTCGGCAGCCTGCCATCACAGATTCTGCCACTGACGATTGGCGCCATCACAGATGAGCTGGGCTTGAGCACTTTGCAAACGAGCTGGCTGGCATCTGCCGACCTCATTGGCATCGCGGCAGCGGCCATTACCGGCTTCTACTGGATTCCCAGGGTTGATCTCTACAAGGCCGTAAACGCCGGCCTCATTCTTTTCATTACGGCAAATCTGCTCGTGTTGAGCCTGCTTGACAATGGCAGTTACAGCGCACTCTTCTTCGCACGGCTTTTCGCGGGCCTTGGTGCGGGCGTATTGAACGCAGCGGCTGTTGCAACCCTTGGCCGGCATCCAAACCTGGAACGCGCGTTCGGCCTCAACCTGGTGGCAGTCGTGATTCTCGCATCAACCAGTTACACGGCGCTGCCCAGCTGGCTGGAGTATGCGGGTCTGCAGTCAACCTTCATCCTGATGATCAGCACAGCTTGCGTGGCGTTGGTCATTTGCGCCCGCTGGTTCCCCGATGCGCCTGTTAGACTCTCTCGAACTGGCGGCGATAAGCAACCAGACGTTGAAGACAAGCCACCGCCTCTGCCCATGCTGCGTACCGTGCTGGCTTCAGTTGCCATATTCCTCACCGGCGCATCCATGATGGCGTTGTGGGCATACACCGAAAGGATAGGGATCACTGCCGGATTAAGCCTGGTAACAGTTGGCTCGCTGATGGCCTTTGGCTTTCTTGGCAGCACAGTGACCTGCTTTATCGCGACCTGGCAGGGCAAGCGCTATGGCCGGCGCATACCTTTTCTAATCAGCGTCGCCGCCATGATGGTCGCCTTGTATCTGCTTCGCGCGCCTGCAGGCGCACTGTTCTGGATGTCATTCGGCGCTGGCGTGCTGCTCTACAGCAGCGTCTGGAACTACTCGATCCCGTTCAAAAATGCCGTAATGGCCTCTATCGACCCGCATGGCAGGACGATAGCCATTATGATCACCATTGGTGCAACCACCGGCGTTGCAGGTCCGGTG
>SKXG01000253.1 GCA_007128525.1 Pseudomonadales bacterium
CGGCGCTGACGGCACGCTGGCAGAATCCGGGGCGCCGCTGATGAGCAGCATCGTGCCCCTGATCTTTTTGCTGTTTGTGTTGCCTGGCGTGGTTTATGGCTATGCAACCGGATCGGTGCGCACGCACCGGGACATCATTGAAGGCATGAGCCAGGCCATGAGTGGCATGGGCTATTACATCGTGATGGCCTTCTTTGCCGCGCTGTTCATCAGCGAGTTCGGGCGTTCCAACCTGGGCGTGCTGGTTGCGCTACAGGGCGCCACCGGACTGCAGGCGCTGGCGCTGCCGGCCGGGCTCACCGTGGTTGCCGTCATCCTGATTACCGGTGTGGTGAATCTGTTTGTCGGCTCGGCGTCGGCCAAGTGGGCGTTGCTGGCGCCGATTCTGGTGCCCATGTTGATGCAGCTGGGCATCTCACCGGATCTGACTCAGGCCGCCTATCGCGTCGGTGATTCCGCAACCAACATCGTCACGCCACTGATGCCGTACTTCCCGCTGGTGGTGGTGTTCTGTCAGCGCTATGTGCGCAGTACCGGTATCGGCACCGTGGTGGCCATGATGCTGCCCTACTCGGTGGTGTTCCTGCTGTTCTGGGCACTGTTCCTGCTGCTGTACTGGATGACCGGTCTGCCGCTTGGATTGCAGTCCAGCTACAGTTATTGACGCCGGCTGTGAACAGTTGCGGCGGCGTGGCGAGTCCAGGCTGCTAGACTTGGTCCACGTTTTTGGATTCGGCTGGAAGAGATTCGGTGTCAGACACTTTGCGTGAACGGATTCAGGCGCTGATGGACAGTGGTGACACCACGGCTGCACTGGTGGCGTTGGCGCCATTGGTGGAAGACGAGGCGTCGACGTCGGCCGATGAACTGTCCTGGGCGCTGCGAATGACGGCCCAGTGCCACTTTGCGCGCAATGACATGCCGCGGGCGCTGGCCAGCGCCCGGCGGGCTCTGGATCTCGCGGTGCGCACCGGTGACGAGCTGATTGAAGCCCATGCCTGCAACACCCTGGCCATACTGGAAGCCAATCTGGACCGCTACGACCGGGCCCTGCAGCACTTTGAGCGCTGCTATCACCTGTACAAGTCTCTGGGCGATTCGAACCTGGCCGCCGTCGTCAACAACCTGGGCAATGTCCGCCTGCACAACCACGACTTTGGCCGTGCGCTGAGTTACTTCGAAGAAGCGCGCGCGCTGGCCCGAGAATCCGGGGATGTGCGCCTGGAAGGTATCGCCCTGGGCAACATGGGACGGGCGCTGCACGCTTTGCGGCGGTTGCCGGAGTCGGTTGAGGTTCAGCGAGAAGGGATTGCGCTGCTCGGCGCGCACGGGCTGGAGACGCTGCGCTGTCACGCGATGGCGCGGCTGGCGGGTGTGCTGTCGGAGAGTGGTGACGCTGCAAAGGCTGAGGCGCTGTATCGGGAAGCCGCCAGTGCCATGGCCGCGCGCGGCGACGAATCCTGGATCGATGAGATTTACGGCAACCTGGGCCTGCTGCTGAAGTCGGCAGGGCGGGCGGACGAAGCGGCACAGTATCTGCGCCGGGCGCTGGCCGAAAGTGGCTCGGCACGGATTTCGCGCGATCGGATTACCTGGCGGGCCGCACTGAGCGAACTGATGGAGGCGGACGGTGATGTCAGCGGCGCGCTGGCAGCGCAGCGACTTGCTTTTGCCGAACTGGAACAGCACATCCAGGCGAGCGCTGAGGCCAGCCTGCACGAGTCGATGGTGCGCTTTGATGTGGAACGCTTCGAGGCAGAGAACGAGATTTATCGGCTGCGCAATGTTGAGTTGGCCAGTGCCCTGGATGAAGTGCGGGCGCTGAAGGACGAACTGGCGCAGCGCAATGCTGAACTGTCGGAGCTGGCCATCCGGGATCCCCTGACGGCCACCTATAACCGCCGTTACTTTCTGTCTGCACTGGGTGCTGAAGTCGAACGTGCTCACCGCTATGACACACCATTGTCGTTGGCCGTTCTGGATCTTGATGACTTCAAACAGATCAATGACACCTGGGGGCATATTGCCGGTGATCATGTTCTTGAGCGTGTGGCGCGTGTCCTGATGCGTCATACCCGGGCCAACGATGTAGTGGCCCGCTATGGCGGGGAAGAGTTCGCCATCATCCTGCCGGCAACGGATGTTGATGCAGCGGCAGAGGTTTGCGAAAAGCTGCGCGACATGGTGGCATCGTTGGACTTCAGTCACATCGATGCGCGGCTGCGGGTGACGTTCAGTGCGGGCCTGGCACAGCTGCGTGAAGAAGGCTCTTTAACGGCCTTGATCAGTGAAGGCGATGCCCAGCTGTATGCGGCCAAGAACAGTGGCCGAAACCGGATCAGCTGGGCAGCCTGAGCCGGGCAGCAATCAAGCGGCGATCAGACGGCGTCCGTGCGCAATGTGCGCTGTGGCTGTTCTGCCAGACTGACCCGCGCGAAACACCAGACGGAGACGACGGCGAAAATCGCGATGCCGGGTCCATACAGGACAGCGAGCCGCGTCAGCTGTACTTCCGGCACTTCGGCAACCGGCGCCGTGACCCAGCCGATCAGGTCGAGCCCGGCGCCCGCGATCAGGCTGCCCAGCGCGCCCGCCGCCTTGCTGGAGAAGGACAGGGCGCCGAACAGGATGCCTTCACTGCGTTTGCCGGTGTCACGTTCCTGCTGGTCGGCGAGATCTGGAATGATGGCGCCAAAGGCAATCAGCGACTGCGCTACGCCGACGCCCTGCAGGAAGCGGAATGTCAGCAGGCTGGGCAGTTGTGCTGCCGATCCGGATTCGGGAAACCATCCGAGCAGCGCCAGGCTGATCGGCAGCACCTGACCCATGGCCCACCAGCAGGTGCCGTAGATCAGGAGCTGCGTCTTGCTCAAGTATCTGAGCAGATATCGGGTCAGCAGAGCCCCGCACATGATGCCAATCGGTATGGCGATGAAGAACCAGGTCAGCTGGCTGCTGGGGATCTGCCAGAAGTAAGTGGTTACATACAGGGCGAGTGCGGAGTCCACACCCGCCATGACGATGATGATCAGCACCCCCATGAACAGCCACCGAAAAGCGCGGATCTTGAGCGAGTCGAGAATCTCTTCGAACGTGCGGCGCAGCGTTCGCCAGATGCGGCTGCCGCCTGCCGGGGCAGGTCCGGGATCGATGCGCAGGGCATCGCGCCGGGTACCCCAGGCTGACCAGAGAATACTGCCGATAATGATGATGGCGATGGTTATCGCGTAGGGGGTGTAGGCAGCCGGATTGAGCTGGCCATTCTCGAATTCTGCAGTGGCGGCAAAGAACACCCCAAAGCCTATGGCCCAGGCCAGCAGACTGCCGGCTGTGCCGAAGAACTGGCGGAAGCTGACCAGCACAGCGCGCTCGCCGGCATCCGGTGACATCTCGGCACCGAGCGCCAGGTGCGGCACGTGATACAGGGTCATCGACATCCGGGTCAGGACGGAGAAACCGAGCAGCCAGACGAGCAAACCCATGGCGCCCAGGGCATCAGGCGGCGAAAACAGCAGTATCAGGCTCAGCCCCAGGGGCAGCGTAGATGCGTACATGAACGGGTGTCGCCGGCCCTGCGGTGAACGCCAGTTGTCCGAAATCGAGCCGATCAGCGGATCGGTAACGGCGTCGATGATCAGGGCCGCGGCCAGCGCCAGACCCACCAGTGTGGCCGGCGCGCCAAGGACCTGGTTGTAGTAAAACAGCACAAAGGTGTTGATGGCGCCTGTCCACAGGCCCTCGCCGAGCTGGCCAAAGCCAAAAGCGAATTTGGAGTGGAACGGCAGAGGTTGGCGGCTGCTCATGCAGGTCTATGCTCCGGCGATGCTCCGGCGATGGTCCGGCGGTAGTGTGCGAGCCGGATGCTAAAGCAGTCCCGAGCAGCGGTGCAAGAAAAATCAAATCAACAGTATGGCAAGGTAACCAAGTGTAACTCTCTTTGGCTGGGTCCTGTCGCTGGGTCAGCGAGGCCGAGGGCTGGTCAGCGTCGGGTCCCGAGACCGTAGAGGATCAGGTGACTGAGTTCGCTGGCGATATGGTCCGGATCCTCGACCTGTTCGCGCATTGCAATCCAGCTGGTGGCGCCGGCCATGGCCATCTGCACCGGCCGAATGTCGTGAGGCCGGATGCTGCCTTCTTCGATGCCCTGGGTCATCAGCTCGCGGTAGCTGCGTTGCAGTTCGAGGGTGGCCAGCAGCGCCTGGCGGCGGTTCTCCTCGGGCAGACCGGACAGGCCGGAGAAGACGCGCATCGGCGACAGTTCCAGCTCAAAGCCGCTAAGGACGCTGGCATAGGTTGCGGCGGCAACGGCTTCGGCACGGCTGCCGGGCCAGGGTGCGGCCTGGGCGGCAATGTCGATAAAGATGCGGTAGCCGCGAAGCTGACAGGCAGACACCAGTGCCGCTTTGTCCGGGAAATGGTTGTAGATGGTTGGTTTGCTCACGCCGACTTCGGCCGCGATATCGTCAATGGACGTTGTGTGTATACCGCGCCGGCTGAACAGGTATGACGCCGTGGCCAGGATCCGTTTGACCTTGGCCTCGCTGATGGCTTCGCGGCTGAAGACATCCTCGACCAGTGGGTTGAGCCGGGACAGGTCCACCTGGCGGCGCGGTATCTCCACCGGTGTGGTAGCAACACCATTGTGCAGCAAGTCATCCACGGCCTGCTGCA
>SKXG01000107.1 GCA_007128525.1 Pseudomonadales bacterium
CGATCCGCCTCATGGTGGACTTCAAGCTGACCGCGAAGCTCACCCAGCGGCATGCGCTCATCAATTAAAGGGTTGTCCCTGGTACGCACACCGGCAGCCCCTTCGATGAACCCGTACCAGGATGTCGGGCTGACATCCTCGCCCCAGGGGTCATCATCCCAGGGATCATCATCCCAGTCCGATGCCGCAACGGGCTGACTGAGCATCAGCGCAGCCGACAGCGATACGGCCGCAAACAGCCGCACCCTGTTCGTTCGGCCTGCCTGGCATGTCTGGATCGTTTCCAAGTGCACTACAACCTCCTGATCCGGCACCACGTACTGACTCAGCGCTGCTCTTTACCTAGCGCTACTCTTCACCTAGCGCTGCAACCACTGCCGTGGCGGGTTACGCAACGACCTTTCCGTAAACACCGATTCAGGCATGCCCAGGTCATAGGCACTGAAGCGGAACTCCACCAGCGTGTGTCCCCCCGAATCGAGGTCTTCCATGCGCATGCGGGTACCAGTCGGATAACCATCAATGTCCTCAACCTCGAGGATTTCCATGCGACGGAAAACTGTGCCGTCCGCTTTCTCGTACTCGGCCCGCATCGGCAGCCAGGTCTCGCGATCAACCCAGGTGGTGAAGGCCGCAAACTCAACACTCCCTTGGTCCTTCGGCACACTGCGAATCACATAATGCTCGTCGGCAACCGCAACCAGCTCGTGGGCATCGGCACCGATATGTCGGCCGGAGACATCCTCGTAGTACACATGAGATCCGACGAAACTCGTTCGCTCGTCACCCGGTGCGATGCGGCGCACCCGATCCAGACCTGGCAGGTACAACCAGCGATCATCATCAGCCTCCGGGTCCTTGTGGACCAGAAACACGGTGCCACGCACATCAGATGGGCGGCTGAAGACCACCAGATACTGCTGCCGACCTTCGTCGCCATTGCGCCGCAGCAAGGTGAACTGCCGGACCTGCTCACGGCCCCGGGCATCGACGATGCGCATGCGCGCCTCTGAGCGACCGTCTGCGCCAGCATAGAAGGATGCCGCATTTGCCCGCGAAACAACCTCATCAACATCCGGCGCTTCCGCAAAGGCCAGACTGCTCAGCAGCAGCGCGGCGCCCATCAGGTAACGGTTCCAGTTTGACATTTGCTTACTCCTCCACTGCACCATGCAGTGCTCCAATTGGATTCCCAGTGCTTTCAGCGTGCTGCTCTGCCAGCAATCTCAGTATCGGTATCAGTATCAGTATTAATGGCCACGTCACGACCAAAGAACAGGCGTGGCCACAGCGCCAGAGCCGCCGGCAACATCAACAAGGTCACAATGGCCGAAGCCGCCATGATGCTCGCCAGGAACGCACCTACGGTGATGTAAGGCACCAACGGCGCTGCCAGCAGAGGCAGAAAGCCGAGGGAGATCACAACAGCATTCCGCGTAATGGCACGGGCAGGCTCCTCGAACACAGCATCAAGCGCCTGTCGCCAGTTACCAGACTCCGCGAGCGATGCACGCAAGCGCTGAATAAAGTGAATGGCGAAGTCCACAGACAAACCCAGGCTGAGCGAGGAGAGCACGGCTACCGGCATGTCGTAGTTCTTGCCAATCAAACCCATCACACCGTAGATCATCGCGATGGTCAGGGTCAGCGGCAGCACCGCCAGAACGCCCCAAATTACCGAACGAAACAGTGCCACCATCATGACCAGTACGATGGCGAAAGCCGACAACAAGGCGTACAGCATCCCCGCGACCATCTCGCCCTGCCACACCAGGTTGATGTAGGTGGAGCCCCCCCAGCTCAGTGCCACGCCATCCGGCAGCGGCGTCTGTTCGATGTAGCTGTCTACGGCGTCCACGACTGCCTGCATGTCCTGGTTGTCGCCAGACGGCAACTGCAACCAGATGGCAGCCGAGTCATAGTCGGTCGACACAAAGTGCCAGAGATCGTCCGGCCGATGGGAGGACTGAAAGCTGAGGATTGCCTGGGCCACACCACCGGCCGTTGCCGGAATTCGATAGTCCTGCGGCTCACCGCTGACCAGTTCCCGGTTGATCGTCCGAACCAGGTCTGCGAGCGAATTGGACTTGCCAACATAACCTTCCGCTTCAAGATGGCTCTGCAGTTCCGCCATGTACCCAAGCGACTCGGGCGTCTGAAAGTACAAGCCTTCCGAGCGAACCCTTTCGGCAATATCAAGCAATTGCTCCCACCAGGGCACGGCATCCGCCGGCACGTCAAAAATCAGATCGTCCAGGGCAAACATCAGGTTATCGAGCCAGATGCCAGCATCCGCATCTTCGGTCTCCGCTACCAGCGCCTGCCATTGCTGTTGCAGATCGACGCCATCCTGAGCGGCATCATTCAATACCGGCTCGGCTCGATCGCTCAGGAGATCAATCAGCGGCGGTGCGCTGTGCTCGAGCACCAGATAGGCCTCGTACGTGCCGGCAAAGTGATGATTCAGCACCGCGTCAGCAATGCGAATCTTGTGGCTCTGCTTGAACCAGCGGGTCGGATTGTCATTGATCTGAATCTGACTGATGCCGTAGACAGCAACAGCCATTAGCAGCGCAAACACGGTCAGCAAGAGCGGTGCCCGTTGTGCGGCGAAACGGCCGGCGCCGGACAGAAACTCACACAGGCGGCAGTCAGCGCCGGTGCCGTCATCTTCATGGCTGCGAACACGCGCCACCATGGTGTCCACGACCCGCGTCGGCAGCGCCGAAACATAGGCTGGGATAAAGGTCAGCGTCAGCACCATTGCCAGCAGCACACCAAAGGCGACGAATGAGCCAAAGACCTGGACCGGTGGTATTGGTGTCAGCGTCAGCGACAGGAAACCCACCGTGGTCGTCAGCGCCGTGAAGATCACCGGCTTGTACAGGCTCTCCATGACCTCAGCCATGACGTCTTCCGGATCATCATCCGGCCCACAGCGATCAGTAAACCCGGACAACACATGAACCGAGGCGACCACCGCAATAGGCATCAGGAAAATCGGGATCATCGAACTCATGATGTGCACGGTGTATCCCATGCCAATCAGCAGCCCCATGGTTGCAATCACGGCGGCCATCGCCAGCAGCATCGGCGCAACCACCAGCGGTACGCTGCGGAAGAAATACAGCATGACCAGAAAGATCAGCAAGCCGGCCAGTGGTGCGGAGATCGCCATCTGCTGGAACATCTCAACGCCAAACGTGTCCTGCGCCACAGGCTGACCGGTGATGTGAAAGGCATCGTCGCTGTCGAGTCCTGCAACAAGCTGCTCGATTTCGCGAGATATGCGGTAGCTCTCGTTCTTGTCCACGATCGGCACATAGATGCCTGTAGCCCGCCCGTCCTCGGAGACCAGCGTGCCGTGAAACATGGGCAGGCGCTCAACCGCATCTCGCAGTTCCAGCGCGGCCTCGGCAGTCTCTGGCGGCGCATCCATCAGCCAGTCAAAGCTGATCGTGCCCGGCGCCACCTGCTCGACGTTGTCGACATGAATCAGCGACATCAGGTCACGGGCGATGACGCCGTCAATGGCCTCGATACCCCGTGCAAGCTCATACAGCGCAGCCAGCGATGCCGGGTTATAGATGCCCTGGGGGTCATGGTCGTTGACCACGCCGACGACGATCATGTCGTGCAGGTCGAACAGCGCCTTGATCCGATTGTGCTCAAGGCGATCAGGCTGATCTGCTGCCAGCATGTTTTCCGGATCTGTATCCACGCTGAGGCGCGGAATCATCAACCCCAGAACCAGGACGAGCAGCGCTGTCACGGCAAACACCCAGCGCCGGTGCCGCATGCTAAAGCGTGCGAGGGTACGCCCCATGGCTTGGCCTCCAGTATTTCTAACCAGTAACTATAATTTAGCTATAGCTAATATAAAGAATAACCCGAACCAGGTCAAGCCCGGCGGGTCGCGGCAGGGTTGACCAGGAGTAGAAGCTATGCCTTGATGAAGGGGTGACTATCAGGGGAGGTGTCATATGCCGGAGCAAACCATGTCCCGGCCTGAGTTTCAGGCCGTAACCCGCGACGGAGTCATCAGCGGCCCGGTACGCGCGCCACGCAACAGTGCCCGTCACCTGGGCGCAGGCAGCATCCATGATGATGCGACTGCACAGAAGCTGGGCTTTCGTGGCGGCACGGTTGCCGGCTCACTGCACATGGAGCAGTTCCCACCGCTCCTGGCTGCCGTGTTTGGTGATCAATGGTTCCAGAGTGGCGGGATGTCGCTGTACTTCAAGTTTGCCACCACCGATGGCGAAGAAGTGCAGGCTTTCGCCCGGCCCAGCGCCAACCCGGACGCGGACAATCAGAAGACAGACATCTGGATGGATGATGTCCAGGGGCATCGCATCTGCGAGGGCACCGCAACTGTCGGCCAGCCCGATCCGGCGTCGGTCTGCCGCCAGCGGATTGCGTCCACACCGGAGCCGCAGGACATACGCATCCTCAGGGCTCTGAGCGTTGGTGACACCAGTCCGTCCGTGCCGACACAGATCAAGCCGGAGAACCTGGACCGGCGCCTTAAGGTCATCACCGAAGACCTGCCCGCCTACCATGATGCCAGCATCTATGGCCACAGAATCGCGCCGCCATCGTTGCAGGTGCAGGCAATGCGGCCCGGTGAGAACAAGGTGCTCAAGCGCAGCGAGGA